>NZ_JBELKF010000146.1:0-5290 GCF_042089775.1 Palleronia sp. | reverse complement strand
ATCATGCGGGCCGCACAGCCTCAACCTGATTAATGGGTCCTGAGCCTAGGAGGGGCGCAGGCCGCTAATGTATTGCACACGATCTCCTCCTTTATGGCGTGAGGCCGCCGACTACCCGTTTTGCAGATGTCCGACGCGGTCATCCTGCGATCCTTCAATCCGTGGTTGACTGCTTCCTAACCGAGCACCGGTCTCGTCGTCGAAGAAATGCACTGCCTCGGGCAGGACCGACAACCCGACCGCTTCTCCCGCGGACAAGCAGACCTTGCGATCCGACAGGACAGCTATCGAACGGTCCATGAAGCTGAAGTGGTAAAGGCGGCTGCCGCCCAGTTCCTCGTAAAAGTCGAAGCGTGCGGGAAGGACTCCTTTTTCTACCGCACCAATCCGAATATGTTCCGGCCTCAATCCGATCTCTACGATCCGCCCTGCCTTGCAGGGTGCGGACGCAGTCGCGAGAACGGGAGACGGCTTCGGGCCAAGGATCTCAACCTCTCGAGGCGACCTGATGCACCCTGAGACAAAGTTCATTGGGGGCGCGCCGATAAAGCCAGCGACGTAGATGCTGGCGGGCCGCTCGTAGATGTCCTCGGGTGTGCCGACCTGCTCAATCCTGCCGCGGTTCATCACGACCAGACGGTCGGCCATGGTCATACCCTCAACCTGGTCGTGCGTCACGAAGACGGAGGTCGCGCCAATGCGGGAGTGAATACGGCGAATCTCATGGCGCATCTGCACGCGCAGCTTGGCGTCGAGGTTCGACAGCGGTTCGTCGAACAGGAAAACCTCAGGTTCTCGGATCACCGCCCGGGCCATCGCCACTCTCTGACGTTGGCCACCTGAGAGCTGGGCCGGCTTGCGGTCAAGATGCTCTGTCAGTTCGACCATAGCAGCGACGGCGGCGGCGCGACGCCGACGTTCCGTCCGTCTCACTCCATCGACGCGAAGGCCGTAGGCAATGTTCTCGGCGACGGTCATGTGTGGGTAGAGGGCGTAGTTCTGGAATACCATCGCACACCCTCGCTCGCGGGGTTCTAGTCCCTCGACACGCCGACCGCCTATCTCGATCTGACCTTCGGTGACCGATTCCAGCCCGGCAATTAAGCGAAGGAGGGTGGACTTGCCGCACCCCGAGGGGCCGAGGATGACGATGAACTCCTTGTCATCGATGCTTAGATCCAGCCCAGACAGAATCTCGGTTCCGCCGAACGCCTTGCGGATGTGCCGGAGAGAGATGTCGGCCATTTCGTGTTCCTAATTCGGTGTCTGGGTCGCCCCGGACAAAAAAGACGCGGCGGCGCCGAGGCGCCACCGCCGAGAGCTTCCCGCGGGAAGGCTCAGTTCGTCGCCATCATGCTGCGCATGGTCTCGGCGAAAGCGGTGAGCGCCTCCTCGGCCGTTTCTTCCTCCAGCACGATTGATTGCCAGACCGCAGGCTCTTCGGAGCGGATCGCGGGCATCGCCGGGGGACGAGCGCGGGCGAAAGCGACTTCGAGCTGCTCGTTCGCGGTCAGGTATTGCGGGTTCGCCTCGATCAGATCCTGTGCGCGCTCAGTTTCGAGAGCGCCCTTGATGATCGGCAGGTATCCGGTCTGCGCAAAGATGAATGCGTTGTTTTCGGGTGTGGTGACGAACTCAATGAATTCCCAGGCAGCGTCTTGGACATCCTGTGGGGCATTCGCTACAATCCCGAGGGTGGCGCCGCCGATGGGTGCGGCACACTGCGTGTCGCAGGGAAGTGGAGCGACACCGAGATCGAAATCCGCCTGCTCCAGCCGGCCGGTGAGGCTGCCGGTCGAAGTAAAGTCGATCGCCGCTCGACCGCTCAGGAAATACTGATCGGCCACATCCTCGTCGATGGCAGCGTCAAGTGAGGCCACTTCATCCACGTTCACCCAGTCGGCGGCGGTCTGATACGCTCTGATCGATTCGGGCATGTCAATTTGAATGGAGTTGTCGGTCGGATCGACCCACCCGCCACCGGCTTGGTTCGTCATTGCCCAACGAACCCATTGCGGCGGCGTGTTGAGCCCCCATTGACGAACGTCGCCGTCTTCGCGCAGGGTGAGCGTTTTCGCGGCGGCGAGCAGCTCGTCCCACGTTTCGGGCGGGTTCTCGGGGTCGAGCCCAGCTTCGCGGAAGGCGTCCTTGTTGAAGTACATCACCGGAGTGGAGACGTTGAAGGGGAGCACATAACTCTCACCGAGATACTTTGACGCCTCAAGCGCGAAGGGCCGGATGCGGTCGGTGAACTCCTCACCCGACGCATCAATGTATGGCTCGAGTGAGGCCAGCGCATCGCGCTCCGCAAACAGGCCATAGCGTGTGACCTCAAGCATGACGAGGCCGGGCGCGGTATTTCCGGCGATGGCGGCCTGAAGGCGCTGTGTGCCCTCGGTGTAGTTGCCAGTATAGACGGGCCGGATTTCGATGTCGTCTTGCGATTCGTTGAACCGGGCGGCGAGTTCATCGACTGCTTCGCCGTTGTTGCCCGAGAAGGCGTGCCAGAATTCGACTTCCGTCTGCGCGTGGGCGCCTGAGGCCAGCGTGAAGGCCATAACGCTTGTCAGAAGGCGCATGTCTCGTTTCCCTTCTTTTGGAAGATGACTTCGTTCAGTGGCCCCTTTCGACCCGACGAATGTGACATGCAAAATTCACTTTTGCTAAACATTGGTGTCACATGAGGCGACCACACTTTCCTAATGAAATTTGTGAAGCCCTACCTCTTCGTTGCGCCCGTCCTGATCGTCTTCGGCGCGTTCATCTACTGGCCCATCCTCTACTCGGTCTGGCTGAGCCTGCATCGTTGGGACTTTCTCATGCCGCAGCCCGACTTCATCGGGCTGGACAACTACCGAGTGATGCTCACGGACGCGCAGTTTCAAGGGGCACTGTGGAACACTCTGTTGTTCTCACTGGCCTCGATTCCACCGAAGCTGGCGCTGGCCCTGTTCATCGCCGTGCAGATCGCATCGCCAACGCGAGCCAACCGCCTGTTCCGGTCGATCTATTTCATGCCGACGGTAATGTCGGCCGTCGCAATCGGCGTCATCTTCGATTGGATTATGAGTACCGAGGTTGGTATCCTCAACCGGATGCTCGAGGCGGTGGGGATCGACCCGGTGCGCTGGCTCAGCGACCCCGATCTCGCGCTCTATTCCCTTGCTCTCGTCGAGGTCTGGAAAGGCTTCGGCTACGACGTGGTGATTTACGCCGCCGGGCTGCAAGCTATTCCAATCGCGCTCTACGAGGCGTCGCGGATGGACGGCGCGTCGCCGCGGCGGCAGTTCTGGGACGTCACATTCCCGCTGATAATGCCGACGACATTCTTTCTGCTGATCCTGGCACTGATCAATGGGTTTCAAGTGTATACGTTCGTGGATGTGATGACCCAGGGCGGCCCGGCCCGCTCGACGGACGTGATCCTCTACTACCTTGTCAGGGTGGGGTTCGAGGCCGCCAATACCGGCCTCGGCTCGGCCGTAGCAGTCTTCCTCTTCGCGCTACTCATCGGCATCACGCTGCTGAACTTTCTCACCATCGGCCGGAAGGTGCATTATGGCTATGACTGAGAGTACTGCGCCGAGTGCGGCTACACTTCAGCTACCCAAGATCGGCAATCCGCTGCGGATGGGCTTTCTATGCCTGATGGCTGCCGTCATACTGATTCCACTCGGTCTCATCATTCTGATTTCACTCCAAGAACAGGCAGGAATGCTGTCGCCAGATGCAAATTTTCGGCCCGAGACCATCCAGGCTTATATCGAAGCATGGATGAACGTGCCGTTCCCGCGCTACTTCCTGAACTCGCTGCTCGTGGCGGGTCTGACGTGCCTCGGTAGCACGTTTACAGCGGTGCTGGCAGCCTATGCTTTCGCCCGCCTGGAGTTCCCCGGGCGGGAGCCGCTCTTCTACGTTGTGCTTGGCACGCTGATGATCCCCGATCACATCACGCTTATTCCGAACTACCTCACGTTCGCCCGTTTCAGAGCGCTAGACAGCTATGCTGCGTTGATCCTGCCGTTTCTCGCGTGGGGGTTCTCTGTATTCTTCTTGCGTCAGTATATGCTGGGCATTCCCCGAAGCCTTGATGAGGCCGCGCGCATGGACGGGGCTGGACATCCCTTCATCCTGCGCACCATCATCGTGCCGCTAAGTTGGCCCGCAATCAGTGTCGTCGCGCTCTTTTCGTTCATGAAGGAGTGGAACAACTTCATCTGGCCGCTGCTGGCCACGACCTCACAGGAAATGCGCACCGTGCAGATCGGCCTGCGATACCTGTTCCGCCAACAGGGCGAGGGGGCCGGCGTGG
Organism: Palleronia sp.; assembly: GCF_042089775.1. Classification (NCBI taxonomy): domain Bacteria; kingdom Pseudomonadati; phylum Pseudomonadota; class Alphaproteobacteria; order Rhodobacterales; family Roseobacteraceae; genus Palleronia; species Palleronia sp. Next base: position 978 of record NZ_JBELKF010000146.1, on the reverse strand, counting down.
ACTGGCCACTGGTAATGGCCGGCTCGGTCATAGTGCTCGCGCCCCTGCTTCTGGCTTATATTTTCGCCGAGCGGCACCTGATCCGCGGCATAACCCTGGGAAGCTTCCGTTGACAGAGATTGCCTCGCATCGCGGCGGTGCCGCCCTCTGGCCCGAAAACTCCGAGCGGGCCTTCCGCGAAACCCTCGCGCTAGGTGTCGAGCAGATCGAGTTCGATGTGCGGCTCTCGGCCGATGGCGTGCCAGTAATCTTCCATGATGCCACGTTGGACCGGGTCACCAACGGAACCGGACCGGTTTCGGCGTTGAACGTGGGCGACTTGAAGCGCTTGGAGATCACGGGTGGCGGCGGCAAGATCATGACGCTGGAGGAAGGTGCGCGCATTTTGGCAGAGAGCGATATCGTTCTGCGCTGCGAGATCAAGCCAGACGGCGAGATGCGCCCCTATCCGGGGCTGGTTGACCTCACGTTCGCGACGCTTGCGGCGCTCAGGCTGATTGACCGCACAATTGTAACGAGCTTTCATCTGGAAATCTTGGGGGACGTTCGCTCCCGATCTGCGCCGCTTGCCGACATCATGTGGCTCGTGGCGAGTCCGCTGGCCCGACTGATCGGTCCCGCCCGCTTGACCGCGCTCTGCCGTCACGAGCAAATCGGCTCGCTTTCGCTCCACCATGCCGATCTTGACGACTTAACTCTGACGGAGTTCAGGAGCGCCGGGCTCTCGGTCGGCGCGTTCGGCGTCTATGATGACGAAGCAATCTCCAGCGCCTTTCGGCGCGCTCTAAGCGTGTTCACTACCGACCGTCCCGACGCGGCGTTGAGATTGCGACCGGCCAGCGAAACGTCGGTGTAGCTGTCCGCAAACACGGTAGGCTCAGGACCCATTAATCAGGTTGAGGCTGTGCGGCCCGCATGATTCGCGGCCCTCGAACAAGAGGGGGCGATATGAGTGATCTGTATTGGCTGAGCGAAGCT
>NZ_JBELKF010000043.1:0-30566 GCF_042089775.1 Palleronia sp. | reverse complement strand
GATGTCGGTGCTGTCGTGGTAGAAGGCCGACATCGCGCCGACCACGCCGACCATGACGGCCATCGGATGCGCGTCGCGGCGGAAGCCACGGAAGAAGTACTGCATCTGCTCGTGCAGCATGGTGTGGCTGGTCACGCGCGTCTCGAAATCCTCGAGCTGCTCGGCCGTCGGAAGCTCGCCGTAGAGCAGCAGGAAGCACACCTCGAGGAAGTGGGACTTCTCGGCCAACTGGTCGATCGGGTAGCCGCGGTGCAGCAACTCACCCTTCTCGCCGTCGATGAACGTGATCGTCGAGTCGCAGGACGCGGTCGAGGTAAAACCGGGGTCATAGGTGAAGACGCCAGCCTGCGCGTAGAGCTTGCGGATGTCGATGACATCGGGGCCCGCCGTCGGAGAATGAATCGGCAGCTCGAATTCCTGCCCCTCGAGGCTGAGCTTGGCAGTTTTCTGATTTTCGGCCATGTGGCGAAATCCCTGTCCTGTTGGCGTTTGCGGCCTCTACAGGCCGGTAATTAACTTTCCGTGGCCTCCTGTCGAGCCGCGGTCTCCACGGCCTCGCCGATCCGGGCGAGCGTCTCGTCTCGTCCAAGGACGACCATCATATCGAAGACGCTCGGAGTGGCGGTTCGGCCTGCCAGCGCCGCCCGAAGCGGGGCAGCAACCTTGCCAAGGCCCAAGCCGTGGGACTCGACGACTTGGCCGGCCACGGCCTCGAGCATGTCGCGCTCCCAGCTAGCATTTTGCAGCTGCGGCGTCAATTCTGACAGTATACCACAGGATACCGGGTCCAGCGCCTTGAGTGCCTTGGGCTCGATCTCGATCGGACGCGACGTCAGAGCGAAGTGCGCCTTTTCGATCAGGTCGGGCAGCTTTTTCGCCCGGTCCTTGACCAGCGGCAGCGCGCGGGCCAGCGCGTCCCGCTCGGCCGCGGTCAGCGCGGGCAGGTTGGCCGCCGCGCGCCATGCCGCGACCGCGGCCATCAGCGCCCCGGTTTCCATCATCGCAATGTGCTGGCCCGACACGTTGTCGAGCTTCTTGAAATCCAGCCGCGCCGGCGAGCGGCCGATCCCGCTTAGGTCGAACCATTCGAGCGCCTGCTCGGTCGTGAAAACTTCGTCGTCGCCGTGGCTCCACCCCAGCCGCGCAAGGTAGTTGCGCATCGCCTCGGCCGGGTAGCCCATTGCCGCGTATTCCTCGAGGCCGGTGGCCCCGTGGCGCTTCGACAGCTTCTTGCCGTCCTCGCCATGGATCAGCGGGATATGGGCATAGACCGGGCGCGGCCAGCCCATGGCGTCATAGATCAGACCCTGCCTTGCCGCGTTGTTCAGGTGGTCGTCGCCGCGGATCACGTGGGTCACGCCCATGTCGTGATCGTCGACCACCACCGCCAGCATGTAGGTGGGCGAGCCGTCCGAGCGCAGCAGCACCATGTCGTCGAGATGGTCATTGCGGAACCGCACGTCACCCTGCACCTCGTCCGCAATCACTGTCTCGCCTTCGAGCGGCGCCTTCACACGGATCACATAGGGCGCATCGGGATGCTCTTCGGGCGCGCAATCGCGCCAGGGCGAGCGGTAGAGAGTCGAACGCCCCTCGGAGCGTGCCGTCTCGCGGAAGGTTTCGATCTCGTCCTGTGTGGCGAAGCACTTGTAGGCCGCGCCGCTATCGACCATCGCGCGGGCGACTTCGGCATGGCGGTCGGCGCGCTCGGCCTGGCTGACTGCGTCGCCGTCCCAGTCGAGGCCGAGCCACCGAAGGCCCTTCAGGATCGCCTCGGTCGCCTCGGGGGTCGAACGCGCGCGGTCCGTATCCTCGACCCGCAGCAGGAACTTTCCACCGCGTCCGCGGGCGTAAAGCCAGTTGAACAAGGCCGTGCGCGCGGTGCCCACATGCATGAAACCAGTGGGCGAGGGCGCGATGCGCGTCACGATCGGGGCGTCGTTCATATGGGATTAACCGGGTCTGTGGGATCGTCGCCGCCGGTGTAGTCTTTGGGTCCCCGGAGGACAAGTGCGGCAGGCGGTCTGGAACATGCTCGAGGCGCAGCGCGGGGCACTGTTCCTGTGGGTTCCCGTGTTCATGGGCCTCGGCATCAGCCTGTATTTCAGCCTTCCGACAGAACCCGCGCGCCCGGTCTGGGTGGCGCTCGGCATGGTCCTTTCCGTCGGGGCTGCCTGGGCTGCTCGGGGTGGCCGGTGGCCCCCGGCGATGGCCGTGCTGCTGATCGTGGCGGGCATGTGCCTTGCCGGCGTTCGCACCGCCACGGTCGCAGCGCCGGTGTTGGAGTGGCGCTATTACGGGTCGGTCGAGGGCCGTATCGTTGCGGTCGACCGCTCGGCCTCGGACAAGCCGCGCCTCACGCTCGACCGGGTCGTGCTAGAGCGGATCGCGCCCGAACGCACGCCGGCCCGCGTGCGCCTGTCGCTGCACGGCGACCAACGGTGGCTTGATCCGGTGCCGGGGCAGGTGGTGATCGTGACGGCGCACCTCTCGGCTCCAGAAGGCCCGGTTGAGCCCGGCGGCTTCGACTTCCGCCGGATGGCGTTTTTCGACCGCCTCGGCGCCGTCGGCTACGCTCGCAGCCCTGCGCTGTTGCTGAAGCCACCGACAGCCGCCCTGCCGGTCCAGCGCATCCGAGCGGCCATCGGTGCACGCATGCGCGAGGTGCTGCCGGGGCAGACGGGAAACTTCGCCGCCGCGATCACGACCGGCGACCGCAGCGGCATCGACCCGGAGGTGATGGCAGCCCTCCGCGCGTCGAACCTGGCGCATCTCCTGGCGATTTCGGGTCTGCACATGGGCCTGATGACGGGCGTGGTCTTTGCCGCGTTGCGCTTTGCGCTGATCCTGCCGCCGCGGTCGGGCCTGGGGTGGCCCGCCAAATCCCTCGCCGCGGCCGGAGCGCTAGTGGCAGGAGTTGCCTATCTGGCGCTGTCGGGGAACACGGTGGCGACGCAGCGGGCGTTCCTGATGGCAGCGGTGATGCTCGGCGCGGTGATCCTCGGGCGGCGGGCCGTGACGTTGCGTTCCGTGGCGATCGCCGCAATCCTGATCCTGTGCCTTCTGCCCGAAGCCTTGGCCGAGCCGGGATTCCAGATGTCCTTCGCTGCGACAACCGCGCTGGTCGCGGCGTTCGGTGCGCTGCGCGGCCAAACATGGATGCCGCGCAAGGGGGGGGCGGGATTCATCGCGGCGCTGTTCGTGTCGTCCTTCGTGGCGGGAGCCGCAACGGCGCCCTTCGGCGCGGCGCATTTCAACCAGGTCTCGCAATACGGGTTGCTCGCGAACCTCGTCAGCGTGCCGGTCATGGGCGTGCTGATCATGCCCGCGGCCGTGCTGGCCGCCGTGCTCGCGCCCTTTGGCCTTGAAGCGCTTGGTCTCCACCTGATGGCGCCGGGGATCGACTGGATCATCGCGGTTGCGATGCGGGTCGGGACCTGGCCTGGTGCGGCTTTCGCGCTGCCCTCGCCAAGTCCTTGGGCGTTGCCTGCCTTCGCCATTGGCGCGCTGATCCTGATCCTGTGGCGAGGGCGGCTCCGATGGGTCTGTGCGGCGCCTCTGGCCTTGAGCCTCGCGCTCTGGGTGACACCGACGCGCCCGGCGCTGCTGATCGACCCGACCGGGACGCTGGTGGGGCTGATGACGCCCCAAGGCCGGTCGCTCTCCAAGCCGAAAGGCGCGGGATTCGCGGCGCAGGTCTGGCTGGAGAATGATGGAGACACCATCGATCAGGCCGGCGCGGCGGCGCGTCCGGGATGGACCGACGACGTGGCCGTCATTCGCGGCGTGGAGGTTCACCATGTTTACGGGCGCGACAACGCACTCCGCGCCGCGGCCGCCTGCCGACCCGGCCGCATCGTCGTCACCACGGCAGAACTGCCCGGGCCGGCGGACTGCACCCTGTTCGACGCGTCGCGGCTGGCGCGCAGCGGTTCTGTCGCCATCATCGAAACAAAGAACGGCCTCGCGGTGAAGCGCGAGGCCGATGTGTCGGGGCGAAGGATGTGGACCGGGCCGCTTGATCCTCAAGACGAGGTGCCCGAGCCGACGCCGCAGCTGCTGGCGCAGGTTCAGTAGGTGCGAAGAAGCCCGACCAGCTTGCCCTGCACCTTCACCTGATCGTCCCGAAACACCCGGGTCTCGTAGGCAGGATTCGCAGCTTCGAGGGCGATCGACGACCCCTGGCGGCGGAACCGCTTGAGCGTCGCCTCGTACCCCTCGACCACGGCAACCACGATGTCCCCGTTCTCGGCAGCCGAGGTTTCCCGGATCACGACGACATCGCCGTCATTGATCCCGGCCTCGATCATCGAATCGCCGCGAACTTCCAGCGCATAGTGCTCGCCCTGGCCAGACAGCATCTGACCGGGCACGGCGACGTTGTGGCTGACCTCGGAGATCGCCTCGATCGGCACACCGGCGGCAATCCGGCCCATGACGGGCAGTTCGACCGCATGCACTTCGACCGGCATCGCGTTCGGGGGCGGCGGCACGTCCGGACGGTCGCCGTCGATCACGCGGGGGCTGAAGCCGCCGCTTTGGGAATCCAAGTTGTCAGGCAGCTTCAGAATTTCGAGCGCGCGCGCCCGGTGGGGCAGGCGGCGGATAAAGCCACGCTCTTCCAGCGCCGTGATCAGCCGGTGAATGCCCGACTTCGACCGCAGGTCCAGCGCCTCCTTCATCTCTTCGAACGAGGGAGGCACCCCGTCACGTTGCATCCGCTTGTTGATGAAGGATAGCAGTTCCAGTTGCTTGCGGGTCAGCATCGCGCGGTCTCCGGCCATTCGTTGCCGCTATGTTCTAGACGCGTTCCCGCTATGTGTCAACTTTCGTCACAGCCGGATGATGTCGACCGTCTCGCCGACCTGCCGCGCCGGATCGTGGGGCGGCCGGACGATCAGCGCGTCGGCAGAGGACAGGATCGCCAGCCGTGCACTGTCCTGACTTTCGAACGGCGTGACGCTGTCGCCGTCGAGCCGCGCTCGCATGTAGTGTTCCCGGGCGCCGTTCGGCGGCAGGTCGACGGCGAGGCGCGCGGGCGACCGAGGGGCGGGATCGCCCGGCAGGCCAAGCATCACTTGCAGCGCCGGCAAGATGAAGATCGTGCCGCAAAGCACTGCAGATACGGGATTCCCCGGAAGGCCGACCATCGGAATGCCGCCGATCCGCCCGGCCATGAGCGGCTTGCCCGGCCGCATGGCGACCTTGTAGAACGCCCGCTCCATCCCGCGCGCCTCGGCCACCTTGGCGACGAGGTCGCGGTCGCCTACCGACGCACCGCCGACTGTCACGATCATATCGGCACCCGCGGCGAGGTCCAGAACGGTTTCCAGCGACGCTTCGTTGTCGCGCGCGATCGGCAGCATCCGCGCGATGCCGCCTGCGGCTTCGATCATGGCAGCAAGGCCGAATGTGTTGGAGGCCACGATCTGGTCGCGGCCGGGGTCTTCGCCCGGCATCACCAACTCGTCGCCGGTGGCGATGAGGGCGATTTCGGGCCGGCGGCGAAGAGCGACCTCGCCATGTCCCATAGCCGCGATCAGCGCGATGTCCGCCGGGCGCAGGGGGCGGCGCGGCGCGAACGTGGTGCCGGCGGCAAAATCGGCCCCGGCGGCGCGGATGTAGCGTCGGGAATCGAGGGCTTCGTTCAGGACGATCTCGTCACCGTTGCGCGTGACGTCTTCCTGGATGATGACGCGGGCGGCGCCCTCGGGAATGGGCGCGCCGGTGAAGATGCGCACCGCCTCTCCTGCAGAGAGCGGCCCCTCATGCCCGTGCCCGGCCGCGCTTTCGCCGATCATGCGGAAGCGGTCGCCGGGTGCGGGGTCTTCGATCGGGACGGCATAGCCATCCATGGCCGAAGCCGGAAAGGGCGGCTGGTCGCGCTTCGCGATCACAGGCTCGGCGAGGACGCGGCCCGCGGCCGCGCGCAAGGTCACATGTTCGGCGCCGACCGGGCGCACCAAGGCGCATACGCGGGACAGCGCCTCGGCGACGGGGATCAAGGCGCCGCCTCGTAGCGTCCCGACTTGCCGCCTTCCTTGAAGAGCAGGCGGATGCCGCCGATCTCCATGTCCTTCTGGGCCGCCTTCACCATGTCGTAGATGGTCAGGCAGGCGGTCGAGACGGCGGTCAGCGCCTCCATCTCGACCCCTGTCTGGCCGGAGGTCTTGACGGTGGCGGTCACGATCAGTCCCGGCAGGTCGGTATCGGGCGCAATGTCCACGGTCACCTTCGTCACCGGCAGCGGGTGGCAGAGCGGGATCAGATCCGAGGTCCGCTTGGCGCCCATGATCCCGGCAAGCCGCGCCACACCGGCAACGTCGCCCTTCTTGGCGCGGCCTTCCGTAATCATCTCAAGGGTTTCTGGGGACATCTTCACCCAGCCGGTCGCGCGGGCCTCGCGGGCGGTGGACGGCTTGTCCGAGACGTCGACCATGTGGGCGTTGCCCTCGGCGTCGAAATGGGTGAGCGCCATCAGGCCGGAACCGGGTCGGAGAGGATCGCGCGGGTCGCGGCGGCGACGTCGTCCTGCCGCATCAGGCTTTCGCCGATCAGGAAGCGCCGGACGCCCCCTTGCGCGATGTGCGCCAGATCGGCGGGGGTGAAGAGGCCGGATTCGCTGACCACGTGACGGCCCGGCTCGACCCGGGCGGCGAGCCTGTCGGTGGTGTCGAGCGTGGTTTCGAACGTGCGCAGGTCGCGGTTGTTGATCCCGATGAGCGAGGAGCGCAGGCGATGCGCCCGATCCAGTTCGGCCGCGTCGTGCACCTCGACCAGCACGTCCATGCCCCAGTGCTCGGCGGCGTCTTCAAGCTCGGCGGCCTGGGTGTCGCTGACGCTCGCCATGATGATGAGGATGCAATCCGCACCCATGGCGCGCGCCTCGGCGACCTGCCATGTGTCGTAGAGGAAATCCTTGCGCAATGCCGGCAGGTTACAGGCCGTTCTTGAAGCGATCAGGTAGTCCTCGTGCCCTTGGAACGAAGGGGCGTCGGTCAGGACCGACAGGCAGGCCGCGCCGCCGGCCTGGTAGGCACGGGCAATCGCGGCGGGGTCGAAATCGGCGCGGATCAGTCCCTTGGAGGGGCTGGCCTTCTTGACCTCGGCAATCAAACCGTAGCCCTCGGCCGCCTTGGCGGCCAGCGCCGCGCCGAAGCCGCGGACCGGGTCGGCGGCGCGGGCATCGGCCTCGACCGCGGCGGTGGAGCGTGCGGCCTTTCGGGCCGCGATCTCTTCGAGCTTGTAGGTCTTGATGCGATCGAGAACGGTTTCCATTCAGCCCTCCAGCGTCACGAGCGCGTGGCGCTTGCGGCCGGCCGACAGCTTTACCGGCAGCGCGTCGGCGGTGACCATGAGGCCGGCATCGGTCAGCGCGGTGTCGTCCATCTTGGCCCCGCCTTCCGTGATCAGGCGCTTGGCTTCCTTGCCGGACTTCGCCAATCCCGAGCGCACGATCAGCTGCACGATCGAGATGCCGTCCGCGATCTCGGCCCGCGGCAGGGCGAGGGTGGGCAGGTCGTCCCCGACGCCGCCCTTCTCGAACACCTCGCGCGCGGTGGCATGGGCGGCTTCGGCGGCCTCGCGCCCGTGGCAGAGGGTCGTCACCTCGTTGGCGAGGATCACCTTGGCCTCGTTGATCTCGGAGCCTTCCAGCGCACCAAGACGCTCGCATTCGTCCACCGGAAGCTCGGTATAGAGCTTCGCGAAGCGGCCCACATCGGCGTCGGTCGTGTTGCGCCAGAACTGCCAGAACTCGTAGGGCGACAGCATATCCGCGTTCAGCCAGATGGCGCCGCCCTGGCTCTTGCCCATCTTGCGGCCGTCGCTGGTGGTCAGCAGCGGCGTGGTCAGGCCGTAGATCTCGGTCTCGGCGACGCGGCGGGTCAGGTCGATGCCGTTGACGATGTTGCCCCACTGGTCCGACCCGCCCATCTGCAACATGCAGCCATAGCGGCGGTTCAGCTCGAGGAAGTCGTAGGCTTGCAGGATCATGTAGTTGAACTCGAGGAACGACAGCGATTGCTCGCGGTCGAGGCGCGACTTCACGCTTTCGAAGCTCAGCATCCGGTTCACGCTGAAATGCCGCCCGATATCGCGCAGGAACTCGAGGTAGTTGAGTCCGTCAAGCCACTCGGCATTGTTCAGCATCAGCGCGCCGGTTCCAGCGTCGCCATAGTCGAGATACTTGGCGAAGACGCCCTGCATCCCGTCGATATTCGCCTGGATTGCCGCGTCGTCGAGCAGCGGACGCTCGTCCGCGCGGAAGGACGGATCGCCCACCTTGGTGGTGCCGCCGCCCATCAGCGTGATCGGCTGGTGGCCGGTCTTCTGCAACCAGCGCAGCATCATGATGTTCAGAAGATGCCCGACATGCAGCGACTTCGCGGTGGCGTCATACCCGATATAAGCGGGGACCGTCCCGTTCAGCAGCTTTTCGTCGAGGCCCTCGAGGTCGGTGCATCCGGCCACGAAGCCACGCTCGTGCATCACGTGCAGGAAGTCGGATTTCGGCTGGTAGGTCATGGCGCCTTCGTTCATTTTCGGGCGAGACCCGCTATAGCGGGCGGTGGGGGCAGAGGAAAGCCATGTTGAAGGGCGCGCTGCGCGAGGGGCCGATCTGGGCCGTGGGAACCATGTCGGGAACGTCGCTCGACGGGGTGGATGCGGCGATGGTGCTGACCGACGGGGCGCAGATCTTCGCGTTCGGCGAGACCGCCTACCGCGCCTATTCCGACGAGGAACGCGCCGTCCTGCGCGCCGCAATGGGGCGATGGGAGAACCTGGGCGAGGCGTCGACGGTGGTCGAAAGCGCGCATGCCGAACTGCTGGGCGGCATCCCTGGTGCGGCGGTCGTCGGCTTTCACGGCCAGACGACGGCACATGACCCGGCCGGGCGAGGGACTTGCCAGATCGGGGACGGCCGGTTCCTGGCGCACGTGCTCGACCTGCCGGTGGTCTGGGACTTTCGCTCGGCCGATGTCGAACTGGGCGGGCAGGGCGCGCCACTCGCGCCGTTCTTTCACCACGCGGCCCTGCGCTTCGTGGGCGAGACGTCCCCCACGGCGGTGCTGAACCTCGGGGGCGTTGGCAACATCAGCTATATCAATCCCGCGATCGAGGTGCCGTCGGACCCCGGCGCCTGCCTGGCCTTCGACACCGGGCCTGCGAACGCGCCGCTGAACGACCTGATGCGCGCGCGGCGCGGCGCGGGGTTCGACGGGGATGGAGCGCTGGCGGCCGAGGGTGATGCGGACGGCGCGGTGCTCGACCGGCTCGCGGCGCATGGCTACTTTGCGAAGATGCCGCCCAAGTCGCTCGACCGGGACGATTTCGCGTGGTTGGGCGAGGCCGTTGCAGGCCTGTCTGACGCCGATGCGGCGGCAACCTTGACGGCAGCGTCCGCGGCGTCCGTCGTGCTCGGACTCGACCATTTGCCGAAACGACCGTCGCGGCTGCTGGTCACCGGGGGCGGGCGCCTCAACCCGGTGATGATGGAGATGATCCGCGCGGGAAGCGGGCTCGAGGCCGCTCCGGTCGAGGAGGTGGGGCTCGACGGAGACATGCTCGAAGCGCAGGCATTCGCCTATCTTGCGGTGCGCGTCGCGCGCGGCTGGCCGACCAGTTCTCCCGGAACCACCGGGGTTGCAGCCGCGGTCGGGGGCGGAATTGTCTCGTGGCCCGAGGACGCGCTGGCCTTGGTCCGGCGGCGCAGCCTAGGCTGAGGTGACGGTCGTGGTGGTCACGGCAATCTCGGTCCCGTCGGCATAGATGACCTGCGGCTCGTCGAAGATCAGGTCGAAGCTGCGCAGCTCGTCCACCATGTGCAAAGAGATGTATTCTCCGTCGACGAGCTTTGCGGCGGGAACGGTCGCCTGATCGCTGCCGTAGAGCGCCTTCGCACGCCAGCCGCGCACGAGGATCTGGTGGTCGGCGGCCACCGTGACGTCGGCTTCGGGCCGGTGGTGGCCCAGAGCCGAGGCGCGGATGGTCACCGCCTGCGCCTTGCGGCGCACGGTTACGCGGACGTCGCGCAGGTGGCGTACGCCGTGCCGGGTGACGATGCGGTCGCCGGGCTGCAGGAACTCGACCGGAAGCGGTCCGTCCAGCGTCATGACCCGCGTTCCGGTGGCGAGGCCGGTCTGCCTCTTCAAGCCCTGACGGTCGGTGGCGATCTTGCTCATGAGGTTCACTCCCTGTCCCGTGAGCCTCATTCGGGGGAGAATGTGTCAAGATTCGGTTATCGAGCCTCCGAATTTCCATACAATTTTCGGCTCGCATCGCCGGGCTGGGCGCGATACATGGCGCTCGACCACGCGGGCGTGGTGGAATTGGCAGACACGCAGGATTTAGGTTCCTGTTTTCTTAACGAAAGTGCGGGTTCAAGTCCCGCCGCCCGCACCAGCCATCCCGACTGCCAGACGTGCGACGCATCCCGAGCCCTCGCCGCCTTGCAGTGGACGGCCCGGCACCTTATGAGACGCCGAAATCACGCGCCCCGGGTTTGGGCGCCGGGGAAAATCACGAGAGGGCGAACATGCAGGTCACAGAGACCGTCAACGAAGGGCTGAAGCGCGGCTACCGGATTACCGTGAGCGCCGACGAGCTGGACGCCAAGGTCACCGAGAAGCTGACCGAGGCGCAACCCGACATCGAAATGAAGGGCTTCCGCAAGGGCAAGGTGCCGCTGGCGCTGCTGCGCAAGCAGTTCGGCGAGCGGCTGCTCGGCGAATCGATGCAGGAAGCCGTCGACGGCGCGATGTCCAAGCATTTCGAAGAGACGGGCGACCGTCCCGCCATGCAGCCCGACGTCAAGATGACGAACGAGGCCTGGCAGAAGGGTGACGACGTCGAGGTCGAGATGACCTACGAGAAGCTGCCCGAGATCCCCGATTTCGACGCGAAGTCGATCGAGATCGAGAAGCTGAAGGTCGTGCCGGACGAAAGTGCGGTGGACGAGGCGCTGGAATCGCTGGCCGAGAACGCGAAGAACTTCGAAACGAAGGACGGCGCGGCCGAGGACGGCGATCAGGTCGTGATCGACTTCACCGGCTCGATCGACGGCGAGGAATTCCAGGGCGGTTCGGCCGAGGATTATCCGCTGGTCCTGGGCTCGAACAGCTTCATCCCCGGCTTCGAAGAGCAGCTCAAGGGTGTGTCGGCCGGCGACGAGAAGGACGTGAAAGTCTCGTTCCCCGAGGATTACCAGGCGAGCCACCTCGCCGGGAAAGAGGCCGTCTTCGCGACCAAGGTCAAGGACGTGAAGGCGCCCCAGAAGGCCGAGATCAACGACGACCTGGCGAAGAACTACGGTGCCGAGGACCTCGACGCGCTGAAAGGCCAGATCCGTGAGCGTCTGGTCGCCGAGTACGATCAGGCCGCCCGCGCCGTGATGAAGCGCCGCCTGCTGGATATCCTCGACGATATGGTCGATTTCGAGCTTCCGCCGGCGCTTGTCGATGCCGAGGCGCAGCAGATCGCGCACCAGCTGTGGCACGAGGAAAACCCCGACGTTCAGGGCCACAACCACGACAAGATAGAACCGACGGACGAGCACAAGAAGCTGGCCGAGCGCCGTGTGCGTCTTGGACTGCTGCTCGCCGAGCTGGGCCGCAAGAACGAGATCCAAGTCACCGATGCCGAGATGACCCAGGCGGTCATGAACCAGGCGCGGCAGTATCCGGGTCAGGAGCGTCAGTTCTTCGAGTTCGTGCAGCAGAACGCCCAGATGCGTCAGCAGATCCAGGCGCCGCTGTTCGAGGACAAGGTCGTCGACTTCATCTTCGAACAGGCCAACGTGACCGAGAAGGAGGTCACGAAGGACGAGCTGCAAGAAGCTGTCGAAGCTCTGGAAGAAGAAGACGACGCAGCGTAAGCTGTAGATCGAATCAAGTCGATCGCCCGACCGAGGTTGGGCAATGAGCGGGGCCGTTCGGAGGAGGCGGCCCCGCTCGTCGTTCTAAAGCGGCGGATCCCCCTCTGTACCATCACGAACGCGAGTGCATTCAGTCCGGGCTGCTGACCTGGCAGTAGGCACTGTTGCGCCGTAGCGCGCGGCAGAGTTGCCGGGCCTCTTCGGCGTCATCTACTGCGATCTTCGCCGTCAGGCGTGTGCTGCGGCCGAAGGCGGGCAGGGTGTCCTCGACGATCTGGATGGTGCGGCTGCCGATGATGTCGCCGTTTTCGCGGCGGACCTTGTCGGCGAACCGTTCGACCGTCGGACGTCTACGACCGGCCGCAACGATCACGCCCCAGAGGGGCGGCGGCGGCGAGAAGCTCTTGAAGGTGCGGCTCGCGGCCTGTGCGCGACAGGCTTCCTCGAACGGTGTGTCGGGGGCGAGTGCGTAGTCGACGTCCTCGGGAGGGGCGTCGCGCCAGGCGCGAGGGCTGTGGCCCGTGATGATCTGCACGTAGGCGCGGGTTTCGGCCGGCAGGATGCGGTCCCGGTCAATGAAGTCCTGCGTGCGCGCCTCACCGGCGTTGTAGGCCGCGGCGGCGAGGCCGAGATTTCCGAATTGGGACGCTAGGTCAGCGAGATAAGCTGCGGAGGCATAGATTGCCTGGGCCGGGTTGAACGGATCGTCCAGACCTCTCAGCGCTGCCGTCGCGGGCATGAACTGCGCAATGCCTTGTGCCCCTGCGGAGCTGACGGCGGCCGCGTCGAACAGGCTTTCCTGCCAGAGCAGGCGGGCAAAGAAGCCCGTGTCGACCTCTGCGGTGCTGGCGGCGCGGGCGATCTGGCGGCAGACATCATCGGTATAGTTCGCGAGGCGAATGCAGGCCGAGCCGTCGGCCCGGCATCTCTGATCCTCTGGGCGCGGACGCGGCCGTTCGGCCGCCTGGGCGAACGATGCGAAACAGAGGAGAAGGCAGATCAGGCGGCGCATTCCCGCCAACCTAGGCGGGGTCGGGTCACCCCGCCAGTGCGCGCCGCCCGGAACCTGTCCTACAGGGACCTTGACGTCAGGCCGCCGCCGTCATGGCGGTCGGTGAAACGCCCCGGCGTGGCCTTCCTGTCCGGGCGGGGGCCAGGCACAGGGCGGCCACGATCTCGTGATGCATCCGTTCGAGCTGCGCCAAGGGTGCGGTGCCGATGTAGATCCGTTTGCCGGCGGCATCGCGCGCAGCGAGGTGAGAGGGCATCCCCGGCGGCGCCCGATGGATATGCACGCTGTTCACCAGGTCGATGGGCAGGGTCAGCACCGTCCGCGCGCGGCCGCCAGCTGTCATCCGGTGCTGCCGGAACTCTTGTGCGCCGACGTCGAACACGGTCTCGTACCGGACGCCGCAGAAGGCGAGGCGCAGCAGGGGCCATGCGCCCGAGAGCGCCGAGAGCGTGACCGCGATGCGCAGATCGGCGGTGCTTGCGGGGGCAAACGGGCTCCAGGCCAGCAAGGCAGACGCCACGAGCAGAAGTCCCGCCGCCCAGGCGCCAAGCTCGACCGCGCGGGCGTGACGTTCGACGGGGCCATCCCGGCGCAACCGCACCTGTCCTAGACTCTGCGACATAATGAGGGTGCGACCCTTTGCATGCGTGCCCGTTGCCATGCCCATGCTCCGTTCGTTATCACCCCTGAGGCCTCGCTAAGGATGAAGTCTGGCGAAAATCTGCCGAAGGCGGGGCAAACTCGGACATTCAGCGTCACGGGTTGCCACACGGCATGCTTTCCGGTATCGCCCGCCAACCTCCGCGACAATCGCGATCGGCGCAGACTCTCGTGACCCGGGATGCGGAGGGCATCAGGCCCGGTCTTTGAAATGCGCCCTGAAAACCTGGAAGGAAAGCCATGCCGCTTTACGAGCATGTCTTCATCTCTCGTCAGGACCTGTCGAATACGCAGGCCGAGGGACTGATCGAACATTTCAGCGCCGTGCTGTCCGACAATGGCGGTAAGCTGGTTGAATTCGAATACTGGGGCGTCAAGACGATGGCCTACCGGATCAACAAGAACCGCAAGGGCCACTACGCCTACCTGCGCACCGACGCCCCCGCGCCGGCCGTCCAGGAGATGGAGCGCCTGATGCGTCTGCACGAGGACGTCATGCGCGTTCTGACCATCAAGGTCGACGAGCACGAGGAAGGTCCCTCGGCCCAGATGCAGAAACGTGACGAGCGCGAAGACCGCCGTCCGCGCCGCTAAGAAGGAGTTCCAAGCATGGCCGCAAAACCGTTTTTCCGCCGCCGCAAGACCGACCCCTTCGCGGGCGAGAACGCGCCGAAGATCGACTACAAGGACACCCGTCTGCTTCAGCGCTACATCTCCGAGCGCGGCAAGATCGTGCCCTCGCGGATCACCGCCGTCGGCGCCAAGAACCAGCGCAAGCTCGCCCAGGCGATCAAGCGCGCACGGTTCCTGGCGCTTCTGCCCTACGCCGTGAAGTGAGGAGGACACCCCAATGTCAATGAACGTCATCCTGCTGGAGCGTGTCGCCAAGCTCGGCAACATGGGCGAGGTCGTCGCGGTCAAGGAAGGCTACGCGCGCAACTATCTGCTGCCGCAGAAGAAGGCGCTGTGGGCCTCCGAGGCCAACGTCGCTGCCTTCGAGGCGCAGAAATCGAACCTCGAAGCGCGCAACGAAGAGACCAAGAAGGAAGCTCAGGCCCTGGCCGCGCAGCTGGAAGGTCAGCAGTTCGTCGTGATCCGCGCCGCTTCGGACGGTGGTGCGCTCTACGGGTCGGTGTCGACCCGCGACGTCGCCGAAGCCGCGCAGGCGCAAGGGTTCGACGTGGACCGCCGCCAGGTCGCGCTGGTCGCTCCGATCAAGGAGCTCGGCCTGCACGAGGCGACGATCACGCTTCACCCCGAGGTCGTGGTTACCGTTCAGCTGAACGTGGCCCGGACCGAGGAAGAGGCCGAGATCCAGAAGCAGGGCAAGTCGATCCAGGAACTGGCCGCGGAAGAAGAAGCCGCCGCCGAGTTCGAGATCCAGGAGCTCTTCGACGACATCGGTGCCGCGCAGCTGGACGAGGACGAAAGCCCCGTCGAGCAGCGCAACGAGCAACCCGCGGTCCAGGAGAAGTCGGAGCTGGACGACCAGCGCTGATCCTTCCGGATTGTGCATGAGACGAGCGGCCGCCGGAGCGATTCGGCGGCCGTTTTCGTTCTGGCGGAAGATGAAGAATCCCCCGGCTGGTGTTCGCGCTAAAGTTGTGATGGTTTGCCCTTGGCGGCGACGGCATATATGCGGGGTCGACGCGACAAGGAGGGGCAGAGATGGCGCTGGCATTGGTGTTTCCCGGGCAGGGAGCACAAACCGTGGGAATGGGCCGCGATCTGGCCGAGGCATACCCGGCCGCAAGAGCGGTTTTCGATGAGGTGGATGCGGCGCTCGGCGAGAAGCTGTCCGACCTGATCTGGAACGGCTCGTCCGACGACCTGACCTTGACCGCCAACGCGCAACCGGCGCTGATGGCGACCTCGCTTGCCGCGTTCCGCGCGCTCGAGGCAGAAGGCTTCGTGACCGACCGCGCGGCCTTTGTCGCCGGTCATTCGCTGGGGGAATACTCGGCGCTGGCCGCCGCCGGTGCGATCGGCGTGGCGGATGCAGCGCGGCTTCTGCGCCTGCGCGGGCAGGCGATGCAAGAGGCCGTGCCCGTGGGCCAAGGTGCGATGGCCGCACTTCTGGGACTGGATTTCGAGGCAGCGCAAGGTGTGGCCGAGCGGGCGGCGCAAGGGCAGGTCTGCCAGGCGGCGAACGACAACGATCCGTCGCAGGTCGTGGTCTCGGGGCACCGGGAAGCGGTCGAACGGGCGGTGGAACTTGCGAAGGAGGCCGGCGCCAAGCGGGCGCTGATGCTGCCTGTGAGCGCGCCGTTCCACTGCGCGCTGATGCAGCCTGCCGCAGAGCGGATGCAGGCCGCGCTGGCCGAGGTGACGATCAACGCGCCGACGGTTCCGGTGGTGGCAAATGTCACCGCGGCGCCGGTCAGCGACCCGGACGAGATCCGGCGTCTGCTGGTCGAGCAGGTGACAGGCTCGGTCCGGTGGCGCGAGTCTGTGGCGGCCATGGGCGCTGCGGGCGTGGACGAAATCTGGGAGGTTGGCGCCGGCAAGGCGCTCTCCGGCATGGTGAAACGCATCGACCGGGGCATCACGACCCGCACGGTCGGGACGGCGGACGAGGTGAAGGCCGCCGCGGGGCAGGGAGCTTGAGCATGTTCGATCTGACGGGAAAGGCGGCGCTGGTTACCGGCGCTTCGGGCGGCATCGGCGGCGAGATCGCGCGCGGGCTGCATGGCGCGGGGGCGCAGGTTGGGCTTTCGGGAACGCGAGAAGAGCCGCTTCGCGCGCTGGCCGAGGATCTGGGCGAGGGCGCGCATGTCCTGCCCTGCGACCTGAGCGACGCCGAGGCGCTGAAGGAGCTGCCGAAGCGCGCGGCCGAGGCGATGGGATCGCTCGATATCCTCGTGAATAACGCAGGCGTGGCGCGCGACCAGCTGATGCTGCGGATGTCCGACGAGGACTGGCAGAAGGTCATCGACGTCAACCTGACCGCCGTGGCGAAGCTGAGCCAGCTTGCGCTGCGGGGGATGATGAAGGCCAAGTGGGGTCGGATCGTGAACATCTCGTCCGTCGTGGGCGCTACGGGCAATCCGGGGCAGGCCAACTATGCCGCCGCCAAGGCCGGCGTGATCGGCTTTTCAAAAAGCCTTGCGCAGGAGGTTGCCAGCCGCGGCGTCACTGTGAACTGCGTCGCACCGGGCTTCATCGCCACGGCCATGACCGACAAGCTGACCGACGACCAGAAGGAGAGCCTTTTGGGCCGCATCCCGACGGGCCGTATGGGTGAGGCGGACGAGATCGCGGCCGCGGTTCTTTACCTGGCAAGCCGTGAAGCGGCCTATGTCACGGGTGAGACGCTGCACGTGAACGGCGGAATGGCGATGTTCTGACGCTTCGGCGTTTTCGTTTGCGACCGCCGAGACGTGTGCTATAGGCGGCGCACCTTTTCGTCGCCGCGTCGGCCGTCCCGCGCGGCGATGTCTTGTAAGGCAGAGGGTGGCGGTACAGATTTTGCCCCGAGCGGGCGACCAGTGACGGGACAGCCCGGAGCAAAAGAGGAAGAACCATGAGCGACAACGATATCGAAAAGCGCGTCCGCAACAAGGTCGTCGAGCATCTCGGCGTCGAAGAAGAGAAGGTCACCGAGAACGCCTCGTTCATCGACGATCTGGGCGCGGACAGCCTCGATACGGTCGAGCTGGTCATGGCCTTCGAGGAAGAGTTCGGGATCGAGATCCCCGACGACGCCGCCGAGAACATCCAGACCTTCGGCGATGCCGTGAACTACATCAAGGGCGCTGTCTAAGCCTCTTTTACGGCCCTATGGGTTCGGCATGGGCGCGTCCTTCGGGGCGCGCTCTTTGCGTTTCGGAGGGCGGCGGTCCTGCGCCCGCGTCCGGCTGCCGCTCTTCCCTCCGGCCTCCCTCGCGTGTATCAGGCGGGCGTGAGTTGAAGGAGGGGCGGAAACATGAATTCGCGGCGTGTAGTCATCACCGGAATGGGCATGGTCAGCCCTCTGGCCTGCGGGGTCGAAGAGACGTGGTCGCGTATCCTCGATGGTCAGTCGGGCGCGGACACGATCAAGCAGTTCGACGCAAGCCACCTGGCGACGAATTACGCCTGCGAAGTGCCCAAGGGCGACGGGTCGGACGGGACCTTCAACCCCGACGACTGGATGGAGCCCAAGGAGCAGCGCAAGGTCGACCAGTTCATCCTTTATGGCATGGCCGCGGCGGACCAGGCGATCAAGGACGCCGGCCTCGGCGGCGAAAGCGACGAGGAGATGGAGCGGATCGGCGTGATGATCGGCTCGGGGATCGGGGGGCTCGGCACCATCGCCGAGACGGCCTACCTGATCCGCGACAAGGGCGCACGCCGGGTGTCGCCGTTCTTTATCCCGGGATCGCTGATCAACCTGATCTCGGGGCAGGTGTCGATCAAGTATGGCTACAGGGGGCCGAACCATTCGGTCGTGACCGCCTGCTCGACCGGCTCGCATGCCATCGGCGACGCGAGCCGGATGATCCGGCTGGGCGATGCCGACGTGATGATCGCGGGTGGGGCTGAAAGCGCCATCAACGAGATCGGGATCGCTGGGTTCAATGCCTGCAAGGCCCTGTCGACCAAGTACCGGGATGATCCGAAAGCAGCATCGCGGCCTTGGGACAAGGATCGTGACGGATTTGTCATGGGCGAAGGCTCGGGCATCGTTGTCCTTGAGGATTACCAGCGCGCCAAGGCGCGGGGTGCCAAGATCTATGCCGAGGTGATCGGCTATGGCATGTCGGGCGATGCGCATCACATCACTGCGCCGCCGCCGAACCACGAGGGCGCCGAGCGCGCCATGCGGGCCGCCGTCCGCGGTGCCGGCATCGACGTGAGCGACATCGACTACGTGAATGCGCACGGCACCTCGACCATGGCCGACACGATCGAGATGGGCGCGGTGCAGCGGCTTCTGGGCGATGCGGCGACGAAGGCCACGATGAGTTCGACCAAGTCTGCAACGGGGCACCTTCTGGGTGCGGCCGGGGCGATCGAGGCGATCTTCTCGGCGCTGGCAATACGTGACCAAGTGGCGCCGCCCACCCTGAACCTCGAGACGCCGCCCGAGGATGCGGTGATCGACCTCGCCCCCGGCAAGAAGGTCGAGCGTGAGATCGACGTGGCGCTGTCCAACTCGTTCGGCTTTGGCGGCACCAACGCGGTGCTTCTGCTGCGGCGGGTCGCCGCCTGATGTGGAGGCACGTCGCCGCCAACGGGATGACGCTGCTGATCGTCGCATTGGTGGCGCTGGCGGGGCTGATCGGTTGGGGGATCAACGAATACCGCCAGCCCGGTCCGCTGGCCCAGGCCATCTGTCTGCGCGTCGAGCCGGGATCGAGCTTTACCCGCGTCACGCGCGACTTGGCGGATCAGGGGGCGGTCAGCTCGCCGCAGCTCATGCGGATCGGGGCCGACTACACCGAACGCGCTGATGATCTGAAAGCGGGGTCGTTCCTTGTGCCCGAGCAGTCGTCGATGGAGCAGATCGTGGACATCGTCACGCGGGGCGGCCAGTCGACCTGCGGTACGGAAGTCGTCTACCGCATCGGGGTCAACGCCCAGCAGATCGAGGTGCGCGAGCTTGACCCGGCCACCAACCGCTTTGTCGAGCAGGCCGAATTCGACCCTGCGGCCGAGGGCCAAGCGCCAGAGGTCTATGCCGAGGTGCGTGACGACGCGGACACGCGGTACCGGATTGCTGTGGCCGAGGGGGTGACGTCTTGGCAGATCGTCGAGGCGCTGAAGGCGGTCGACTTCCTGAATGGCACGGTTTCGGGCGTGCCGGACGAGGGGACGTTGGCGCCGGACAGCTATGAAGTGACCCCAGACGCGTCGCGGTCGAACCTGCTGGCGCGGATGGAGGCGCGACAGGATGAGCGTCTTGCCACGGCGTGGGAGAACCGCGCGACCGATCTGCCCTATGACACGCCCGAAGAGGCGTTGATCATGGCGTCGATCGTCGAGAAGGAGACCGGGATGCCTGAGGAACGGCGGCAGGTTGCCAGCGTGTTCATCAACCGGCTGGAGCAGGGGATGCGCCTGCAGACCGACCCGACGGTGATCTACGGCGTGACGAACGGTGAGGGTGTGCTGGGGCGGGGACTGCGGCAATCCGAGCTTCAGGCCGAGACGCCCTACAACACCTACCGCATAGACGGGCTGCCGCCGACGCCGATCGCCAATCCCGGCCGCGAGGCGATCGAGGCGGCGCTGAACCCGGCGTCCACGGACTACCTGTATTTCGTGGCCGACGGGTCCGGCGGGCACGCCTTTGCGACGACGTTGGACGAGCACAATCGAAACGTGGCGCGGTGGCGCGAGATCGAAGCTGAGCGCGCGGCGAATTAACACCTGCGATCACTATCGGGTGACGGGGCGGCTTCGGCCGCCCTTTTTCTTTGCGCATCACGCACTTGCGAGGCGCTGCCCGGGCGGCGCCGACGCTGCGCGCGCTTAGGTCGCCCAACCTTCAGCTTTTCACCGGAAAACGGGTCTTGCTGGTGGCGGCGTCTGAGGGGGCGCGGCTCTCGGACCGGAGACCAATCTTGCTGGGGGGCAGGGGTCGATGACGGTCATTCGTGTGAACGAGACGGGGTTCGAGAATGAGAAGTGTGTGCTGGAGCTGGCGGAAGAGCAGTTCACGGAACTGCTGATCGCACTGGGAGACATGAAGGGCCGGGTTCGGAAGGGCGAGCCGGTGCCGGATACGGAAGTGAAACAGCGCGTCAGCGCAGTGCAGAGGGCGATGGACCATGTCTTCAGCGAGAGAAAACGGCTCGACGAGGTGCAGAGAAAGCGCGCCGGAATCGTGCACGAATTCGCAATCGACTTCGACGCCGCGCGGGACGAGATCGGGCGCCGCCTGGCTCGCCTCCGCGCCGCAAGCAGTGCAGGAGACGTTCCTGAATGACCTGACCGAAGGCGAGTTGCTGGCGCTGCCGTGGCTGTTCGAGTTCTGGGCGATGGAGCACCAGCTTCCGCCCGAGGGCGACTGGCGATCCTGGGTGATCCTGGGGGGGCGCGGCGCGGGCAAGACCCGCGCCGGGGCCGAGTGGGTGCGGTCGATGGTCGAGGGGGCACGCCCCCTCGACCCGGGCATCTCGAAGCGGATGGCGCTGGTGGGTGAGACGCTCGACCAGGTGCGCGAGGTGATGATCTTTGGCGAGTCCGGAATCCTTGCCTGCACGCCGCCCGACCGGAAGCCGGTGTGGGAATCCACGCGCAAGCGGCTGGTCTGGCCGAACGGCGCGGTGGCGCAGGCATTTTCGGCGCATGACCCGGAATCGTTGCGCGGTCCGCAGTTCGACGCGGCCTGGGTGGACGAACTGGCGAAGTGGCGCCGGGGCGAAGAGGCCTGGGACATGCTGCAATTCTGCCTGCGGCTGGGCGAACGGCCCCGGCAATGTGTGACGACGACGCCGCGCAACGTGCCGGTGCTGAAGCGGCTGCTGAAGGCTGAGTCGACTGTGCAGACCCATGCGGCGACGCAGGTGAACAAAGCGAACCTTGCGGCCTCGTTCCTGGAGGAGGTCGAGCGGCGCTATGGCGGCTCTCGGCTGGGCTTGCAGGAGCTGGACGGGCGGCTGTTGGAGGATGTCGAAGGTGCGCTCTGGACCTCGTCGCAGCTATCGGGCTGCCGGAGTGGTGCGGATGAACCGGCGCGTATCGTGGTGGCGGTGGACCCGCCGGTCACGGGCGGCGCGAAGGCCGATACCTGCGGAATCGTCGTGGCTGGCGTGACGGCAGACGGCGAGCGGGCCGTGGTGCTCGAGGATGCGTCGGTGAAGGGGTCGCCCCTGGAATGGGCGCAGGCGGCTATCGCGGCCTACCACCGGCACGGCGCGGACCGCGTCGTGGCCGAGGTGAACCAGGGCGGCGAACTGATCGAGGCGATCCTGCGCCAGGTGGACCGTACGGTTAGTTACCGAGGCGTTTACGCTTCTCGCGGCAAGGTCTGTCGAGCGGAACCGGTGGCAGCCCTCTACGAACAGGGGCGGGTCGCACACCGGGGGCAGATGGACGAGCTGGAGGCGCAGATGGTGCAGATGGCGGTTGGAGGTTTCCGCGGGGCGGGTTCGCCCGATCGGGTGGATGCGCTGGTCTGGGCCCTGACCGAGCTGATGCTCGGCCGCAGCTCGCGGCCAGGCGTCCGGCGACTTTGAGGAGAGAGCGATGTTCGAGTTTATAAAGCGGGGCGGTGCGGCGCCCGAAGAGGTCAAGGCGAGCGCAGCAGGTGCGCTTACGACCTCGAGGATCGCCACGGGGAGCGCGGGCCGGGTGGCCTGGAGCCCGCGCGACACCGCCTCGCTGACGCGGTCGGGGTTCCAGGGCAACCCGGTCGTGTTCCGCTGCGTGAAGCTTGTTTCGGAAGCGGCGGCGGCGCTGCCTCTGGTGCTGGAGGCGAAGGGCGCGCGGATGGAGGTGCATCCAGTGGCAACGTTGCTGTCCCGGCCGAACGGAGCCCAAGGACGCGCCGAGCTGCTGGAGGCGCTGTATGGCCAGCTTCTGCTGACGGGTAACGGCTATGTCGAGGCCGTGGGCGGCGAAGGGCTTCCAGCCGAGCTACACGTGCTGCGATCGGAGCGGATGAGCGTGGTGCCGGGGGCGGATGGCTGGCCGGTGGCCTATGACTACAGCGTCGGCGGGCGGACTCACCGTTTTCCGGCCGAGGCAGTGTGCCACGTGAAGAGTTTTCACCCGCAGGACGACCACTACGGCCTGTCGGCGATGCAATCGGTGGCCCAGGCGATGGACGTGCATAACAGCGCGTCCCGGTGGTCGAAGGCGCTTTTAGACAATGCGGCGCGGCCTTCGGGGGCGATCGTGTTCGAAGGCGGCGACGGAGTGATGACCCCCGAGCAGTACGACCGGCTGGTGGCCGAGATCGAGGCCAATCACCAGGGCGCACGAAACGCCGGACGGCCGATGCTGCTGGAGGGTGGGCTGGACTGGAAGCCGATGGGGTTCTCTCCGTCCGACATGGAGTTCCAGAAGACCAAGGAAGCTGCGGCGCGAGAGATCGCCACGGCCTTCGGGGTGCCACCGATGCTGATCGGCATCCCGGGCGACGCGACCTACGCCAACTACGCGGAGGCGCACCGGGCATTCTACCGGCTGACGGTGCTGCCGATGGCGGCGCGGGTGTCGGCGTCGCTGGCACAGTGGCTTGAAGGATTCGCGGGCGAGGACTTGGACCTGCGGGTGGACCTGGATCTCGTGCCTGCACTGGCGGCCGAGCGGGACGCGCAATGGACCCGGATCGCGGGCGCAGATTTTCTGAGCGATGCCGAGAAGCGAGCGCTTCTTGGCCTCGCTCCCTCGGAGGAGTGAGTGATGGAGCTTGAGCGAAAATACGTTGACCTCGGGCAGGTCAGCGTGACCGACGGCCATGTGATCGAGGGCTATGCCTCGCTTTTCGGTGCCGAGGATCAGGGCGGCGACGTGGTTGCCGTGGGTGCCTACGGGGCCTCTCTGGCGGCGCTGGCGACCAAGGGAAACCGGGTGAAGATGCTGTGGCAGCACGACCCGGCGCAACCGATCGGCGTCTGGGACGAGGTATACGAAGACGCCACGGGACTTTGGGTCAAGGGACGCATCCTGACCGAGGTCGAGAAGGGTCGCGAAGCCGCTACGCTGATCGCGGCGGGCGCCATCGACGGGCTGTCGATCGGCTACCGCGTGAAGCGTGCGGGCAAGGGTTCGAGGGGCGGCAGGCTCCTGAGCGAGCTGGAGCTGTGGGAGGTGTCTCTGGTCACGTTCCCGATGCTCCGGGAAGCGCGCGTGGGTCGGAAGGGCGAAACGCCTGACCCTTGGCGCGAACTGGCCGAGGCCATCAGGGCCGCAGGTCGGGAACTGACGGGCGCCTGACGGCCCGAGCAGACACCAGAAAAAGGAAAAGAGCGATGAACACGACCGGGCCCGGCGTCCGGACGGAGGGCGCCTGCGCGCCTGATCCGATCCGCGAAGTACAGATTGCGATGGCTGATTTCATCAGGGATCTCAAATCGTTCAAGAACGACATTCAGACCAAACTTCAACACCAGGAAGAGCGCAAGACCATGCTGCAGACCAAATCCCAGCGTCCCGTTCTGGCCACTCAGGCCGAGATCGAGGTTCCCCACCAGAAGGCGTTCGAAGCCTACGTCCGTTCGGGAGACGACGACGCGCTTCGGGGTCTCGTTCTTGAGGGCAAGGGCCTGTCGACGGCGGTGAACTCGGACGGTGGCTACCTTGTTGATCCGCAAACATCGGACAGCGTCAAGGCGGTGCTGAAGTCCACCGCCTCGATCCGTCAGATCGCCACGGTGGTGAACGTGGAGTCGACCTCCTACGACGTGCTGATCGACACGAGCGACCTTGCGTCGGGCTGGGCGTCTGAGACCTCGGGCATGGCCGAGACCGGCACCGGGCAGATCGACCGCATCTCCATCCCGCTGCACGAATTGTCGGCCCTGCCGAAGGCGTCGCAGCGCCTGCTGGACGACGCGGCGTTCGACATCGAAGGCTGGCTTGCCGGTCGCATCGCGGACACCTTCTCGCGCGCCGAGGCCGCGGCCTTCGTGATCGGCGACGGAAACGAGAAGCCGCGTGGCTTCCTCCGGCACTCGATTGTCGAGGAGCAATCCTGGACGTGGGGCTCGCTTGGGTACGTTGCTTCGGGCGCCGAGGGCGCGTTCGGAGATGTCGACGCCATCGTCGACCTGATCTACGCGCTCGGAGCCGAGTACCGTGCGAACGCGACCTTCGTGATGAACTCGAAGACCGCTGGTCTGGTGCGTCGTCTGAAGGACAATGACGGCCGTTTCCTGTGGTCGGACGGCTTGGCCGCCGGCGAGCCGGCACGCCTCATGGGCTACCCGGTACTGATCGCCGAGGACATGCCCGACATTGCGGCGGGCAACACGGCCATCGCTTTCGGTGATTTCGCCGCCGGCTATACCGTCGCCGAGCGTCCCGACCTGCGCATCCTGCGTGACCCGTTCTCGGCCAAGCCGCACGTGCTGTTCTACGCGACCAAGCGCGTCGGCGGTGACGTGAGCGACTTCGCTGCGATCAAGCTTCTGAAGTTCTCGGTCGCCTAACGGCGAGTGGGGGCGGGTCGGGCTTCCACGCCCGGCCCGGACGGACGCGCGCATTCCGCGCATCGACCAGCATTCCCTCCGTCCGAGTGATGTGTGGGCGCGCGTTCGTCACAACCGGACGGAGGGATCGAGGCAGAGGGAAAACGGCCATGTATCTTGTCGAGCAATCGGGTCTGAGCGCCGCTGCGCTACCGATCTCGGACCTTCGGGCCCACCTGCGTCTGGGCACCGGCTTTGCCGACGACGCGGTACAGGACCCGGTATTGGAATGGTCGCTTCGTGCGGCCATGGCGCAGATCGAGGCGGCGACCGGCAAGGCGCTGCTGAAACGAGACTTTTCAGTGACTGTGCCAGCGTGGCGCGAGAATGGTCGGCAGGTGTTGCCGCGGGCGCCGTTGGAGACGGTAAGCGAGATCGCGGTGGTCGACGGTAAGGGCGCGCGTAACGTCCTCGACCTCGGCGCGATCCATATCCGCCACGATGCACACCGACCGGCGATTGTGGCAAGGGGCTTTGCCCTGCCCACGATTCCGGCCGGCAGCCGCGCCGAGATTGCTTTCCGCGCGGGGTATGCGGACACGTGGTCGGAACTGCCAGGCGACTTGTCTTTCGCGGTGCTGAGCCTCGCGGGCGCACTCTACGAAGAGCGGGCGCAGCCGGGGCAGATCCCGTCAGGAGTCAAAGCGCTGATCGCGCCTTACCGGCAGCCGCGCCTGTGGGGAGTGTTCTGATGGAGATCAGACCGACTCGTGCACTGGTGCTGGAGACGCGCACGCAGGTCTCGGACGGTGCCGGCGGTACGGTGGCCGAATGGGCGCCGCTGGGCACGCTCTGGGCTGACATGCGGCCACGGACGAGCGGGCTAACGGATGGGCAGGAAGTTTCGCTGTCGCGGACGCTGTGGCGGATCGTTGTGCGCGGGGCACCGGCTGGCGCGCCATCGCGACCCGTTGCCGGACAGCGGTTTCGGGAGGGAGCGCGGGTCTTTTCAATCCTGACAGCAACCGAGGACGGGCCGCAGGCGAAATGGCTGATCTGCCAGGCAGAAGAAGAGGTGGTGCGATGAGTTACGCGGTTGCGAGCGCGTTGCAGGAGGCGGTCTACGAACGGCTGACCTTTGATGCGAACGTCTACGATCTAGTGCAGGGCGCGGTCTATGATGGCGTCCCCGCTGGCACGGTGCCCCCGCTCTTCATCAGCTTGGGCGAAGAGAAGGTCACCGACCGGTCGGATGCGGACGGCTACGGGGCGCTGCACGAGGTGGTCGTCTCGGTCGTTTCGTCCGCGAACGGATTCCAGTCAGCCAAGCGCGTGGCGGGTGCGGTTTCGGACGCCCTCCTGGGCGCGCCCTTGGTTCTGGGGCGCGGCTACCTCGTCGGGATTTGGTTCCGTGGTGCCGAGGCCAGGCGGATCACACGAAGCGGCACACGGCGGATCGACATGCGCTTTCGAGCGCAGATCCAGGACAGTTCTTTGTAAGGCGGAGGTAGGGATATGGCGGCCCAGAACGGCAAGGATCTTCTGATCAAGCTCTATATGACGGACGCAGGTTCGTTCGAGACCATCGCGGGGCTACGCGCCACGCGGATTTCGTTCAACGCGGCAACTGTCGAGGTGACGAGCCTGGAAAGCGGCGGCTGGCGGGAACTGCTCGCCGGCGCGGGGGTGAAGCAGGCAGCGATCTCGGGATCGGGTGTATTCAAGGACGCCGCGACCGACGAGCGTGTGCGGCAGATGTTCTTCGAAAGCCGAACGCCGTTGTTCCAGGTCATTATTCCCGACTTTGGAATCGTTGAAGGCCCGTTTCAGGTCGCGTCGATCGAATACGCGGGAACGCATGACGGCGAAGCGACCTACGAGTTGTCCCTGGCATCGGCTGGCCGGCTAAGCTTCACGGCGCTCTGATGGCGAATCCTTGGGCGGGCGAGGTGTCGATCACGATCGATGGAGAGCGGCACGTGGCCAAGCTGACGCTGGGTGCGTTGGCCGAGCTCGAGGATGCGCTGGGTCCAGGAGGGCTCGTTCCGCTGATCGAGCGATTTGATGCGGGCGACTATGGGACGCGGGACGTGGTGGCGCTGCTGCTGGCAGGTTTGCGGGCGGGCGGATGGCGCGGCACGGCCGCGGATCTGATGACGGCCGAAATCACGGGCGGTCCGCTCGAAGGGGCACGCGCGGCTGCGATGCTGTTGGCTCGTGCGTTTCGTGCGCCATGACCGCATTCGATTGGGCGGCTCTTTTGCGTGCTGGCCTGGCGATGGGCCTGAAGCCGCACGAGTTCTGGGCACTCACGCCGGCGGAGTTCGAGATGATGCTGGGACGCGGCAGTGGAGCCGCGCCTATGGGACGGGGACGGCTCAACGAGTTGCGAGCGGCATTCCCCGATACGCTCGGGAGGGCGAAGGATGAGTGAATTCAGCGACTTCGAGGACGAACTGCGCCGGTTCGAGGACAGCGTCGGCGGAGCGGAAGAGATGTTCCGGGCGTTGAAAGCGGGACTGCAGGACGTGTCGAAGGAGGGGGGGAAGCTTTCGGACTCGTTGCGCGGGATTGGACAGTCCATGGTTGAGAGCGCGTATGCTGCTGCGGTCAGCCCGCTGCGGAAGGAGTTGAACGCTCTTGTCCCCGCCGGAGCGCAAAGCCTGCTGAGCAGCCTTCTGCCCTTCGCCAATGGAGGCTCTTTTACGCAAGGTCGTGTGATGCCCTTCGCCACGGGCGGGGTCGTGAATGGGCCGATGACGTTCCCCATGCGGGGCGGCACCGGGCTGATGGGCGAGGCTGGCCCGGAAGCGATCATGCCGTTGACGCGCGGCGTGGACGGAAAGCTAGGCGTGCGCGCCGAGGGCGGTAGTTCGGCACCCGCGCAAGTGGTGGTGAACATCCAGACGCCGGATGTCGCGGGGTTCCAACGCTCGCAAAGCCAGATCGCGGCGCAGATGAGCCGCGCGTTGTCGCGTGCCGAGCGCAATCGCTGAAGGAGAATAGATCATGGCCTTTCATGAAGAGCGGTGTCCCGCGGATTTGAGTTTTGGCGCTGTCGGCGGTCCGGAGCGGCGAACTGAGATCGTCACCCTCGCCAACGGGTTCGAAGAGCGTAACACCACTTGGGCTCACTCACGGCGCCGGTACGATGTCGGGTTTGGACTGCGCTCGATGGAGGATGTCGAGTTGCTGATCGCTTTCTTTGAAGCGCGGCGGGGTCGGCTGCACGGGTTTCGCTGGAAAGACTGGGCTGACTACTCATCGGCACTGGGCGGCGCCGCGGTCAGCTTCGGAGACCAGAAGATCGGAACCGGGGACGGGACCAGTCGAGCCTTCCACCTGAGCAAGACGTATGGCGTTGGCCGGAGCTCCTATGTCCGCCTCATCACGAAGCCGGTGGCGGGCTCGGTTCGAGTTGGAGTGGATGGCGTCGAGATTGCGGATTTCGATGTGGATCATACGACGGGTGCGATCACGCTCCCCGCTGCGCCAGCGCTGGGTGTGACCGTGACTGCGGGCTTCTTGTTTGACGTTCCGGTGCGGTTCGACACCGATCGCATCGACATCTCTCTCGCGACATTCAATGCGGGCCAGGTGCCTGATGTCCCTGTGGTGGAGCTTCGGGTCTGATGATGGATCGCACGGAAACACGCTGCCGCTGCTGGCGGCTGACGCGGACGGATGGACGCATCTTCGCCTTCACTGACCATGATGCGCCCTTGGTGGTCGATGGCGTCGAGTTCCGGCCCTCTGACGCGATGACGGCGCGTACGCTTGAGCAGACGACGGGATTGTCGGTCGACAATTCGGAGGCTGTCGGCGCGTTGTCCGACGTAGGTCTGACTGAGGAGGACATCGTCTCTGGCCGCTTCGACGGGGCCAACGTCGAGATATCGCAGGTTAACTGGCTTGATCCTGCCGACCGCCGCCTCGTGTTCCGCGGCACGTTGGGCGAGATCGAGCGGGCGGGCGGAGCCTTCAAAGCCGAGTTGCGGGGCCTCACCGAGCAGCTGAACCGACCCGTCGGGCGGCTCTACCAAAAGCAGTGCGCGGCGCAATTCGGCGACGCTACCTGCGGGCTGAGTGCCGACTATCACTCCGTGGATGCCGTGGTGCAGGCAGTCGAGGGAGCCGTGGTTGAAGTAACCGGCGGATCCGCGCCGTCGGGGTGGTATGCGTTCGGCGCACTGCACATGATGGACGGCAGCCTGATTGCGCCGATACGCGACGACATGGTCCAGGGTGGCACGCGACAGTTGACCCTATGGGACAGCGTGCGTGGTCTGCAGGCCGGCGACCGGGTGCAGTTGGTCGCGGGATGCGACAAGCGCGTGACGACCTGCCGCGAGAAGTTCGGCAACATACTGAACTACCGCGGGTTCCCCCACTTGCCCACCGAGGATTGGCTAACGGCGTATCCCGCGGGAGCGAACGCTTGAGCGTCGCAGCCGAAATCGCCCGAAGCTGGATCGGCACGCCCTACGTGCACCAGGCATCGTGTCGCGGTGCTGGGACCGATTGTCTTGGTCTTGTGCGGGGGGTCTGGCGCGAATTGTTTGGGGCGGAGCCGTTGGAGGTGCCGCCGTACACCCCCGACTGGAGCGAACCGACACCGGAGGAAGTGCTGTGGGATACGGCCAAGCGCCTGCTCGTGGCGCGACCGCTTGAGGAAGTGGCGCAGGGGCGGATCCTGCTCTTTCGGATGCGGGAGAGCGGGATCGCCAAGCATCTGGGCATTGCGACCGGGGGGGAGCGATTCATCCACGCCTATTCCGGGCATGGCGTCATTGAAAGCGTCCTGAGCCGCCCGTGGCAGCGCAGGCTGGTTGCGGTCTTCGATTTTCCTCAAGGAGGTCAGTGATGGCCACGATGGTTCTTGGCGCCGCAGGTGGCGCCGTTGGCACGTCCCTGGGGGGCGGCATCCTTGGCCTGAGTTCGGCGGCTGTAGGGCGTGCCGCCGGGGGGATGGCTGGCAGGTTGATCGATGCGCACCTTGGTCAGAAGGTCCTCGGTGCGGGCGGGCGCATGGTCGAACATGGGCGGATCGACCGTCTGCGGTTGACCTCGGCCGGGGAGGGGGCACCGATCTCGCGCATTTTCGGGCGGATGCGCGTAGCGGGCCACGTGATCTGGGCCTCTGATTTCGTGGAACGCGTAAGCGAAGTCGGCGGCACGGGCGGAAAAGGCGCGCGCACCGCGACGGCCACGGCCAGGGAATACTCATACGAGATCTCATTGGCCATCGGCCTGTGCGAAGGGCCGATCGCAGGGATCGGGCGGATCTGGGCGGATGGTCAGGAACTCGTGCGCGAGGGGCTGGATCTGCGGGTCTACACCGGCGATGCAGGTCAATTACCTGATCCTGCCATCGAAGCGGTCGAGGGAGCGGGCGCCGTGCCGGCCTATCGCGGCCTTGCCTATGTGGTGATCGAGAACCTCGCGCTCGGGACGTTCGGCAATCGGGTGCCGCAGTTCAGCTTCGAGGTCGTGCGCAATGAAGGCGAAGAGGGCTCCGGCGATGTTGCGCAGCATGTCCGGGGTGTCGCGCTAATCCCCGGGACGGGGGAGTATTCCCTGGCCACCACGCCCGTGCGCTACGACGATGGTGCAGGCGACGGTGCTTTCATCAACGCCCATGTACGGACCGGCCGCACGGACTTTGCGGCCTCTCTGCAAGCGCTGACGACCGAGCTGCCGCGTTGCCACGCAGTTTCGCTGGTGGTCTCTTGGTTCGGTGACGACCTGCGTTGTGGCGCATGCTCGATCAAACCCAAAATTGAGGCACCGGGGCGCGACGGGATCGAGATCGCGTGGCGTTCGGGCGGCATAGGCCACCGGGAGGCGGAGCAAGTGCCGCAACAGGATGGTCGCGTCGTCTATGGCGGCACGCCAGCCGATGGAGCGGTGATCGAGGCGATCCGCGCCGCGACGTCCGCTGGTCAAGAGGTCATGT
>NZ_JBELKF010000145.1:0-5331 GCF_042089775.1 Palleronia sp. | reverse complement strand
TGGCCGCGATGCGGCCAACCGAAGAACTTTGCCAACATTTGGCGTCAGGGGCTGGGACCGCGGGCCGCCCTTTTCCCTTGGCGCGGTGCGGCCGGCGAAATTGGGACGGCCGGATTTTCCTTTGGACAAACGCCCCTATGTCGCAGCAAGGAGGTGAAACATGGTTCAACTGCTCATTCAGGCGCTCGACAAGCTCGAGGACGGCGACTGGGACGGCGCGCACCGCATTGCGCAGGATTACGACGGTCAGAGCGCGGCCTGGCTTCACGCCCACCTGCATCGGGTGAAGGGCGACGAGGCGACCGCGCGCGAGTGGTACGACAAGGCCGGCCGCGAGCCGTTCGAGGGCGACACCACCGAGGAGCGCTATGCGCTGCGACAAGAGCTGACCTCGGGCGTCGAAGGGATGATGGGCCAGAATCCGGGCCCCGAGACCGGGGGGGCGTGATCCCTTTGGGGGCGGTTGGGTTAGAGGGAGGACGAGGCAATGACCCGATGGCTGACCGAGGCTCTGGACCGGCTCGACGCGGGTGACTGGGCCGGGGCGCACGAACTGGCGCAGGCCGACGAGACGCCGCGCGGCGCCTGGCTGCACGCGCATTTGCACCGGATCGAGGGCGACGAGGGCAATGCCGGCTACTGGTACCGCCGGGCCGGGCGCGACCCGTTCCCGGGATCGCTGGCCGAAGAGCGGGCTGCCCTGCGTGCTGCGCTGAACTGAGGCGCCGGGGCCGCGCGGGACGTCCGGTGGGATCGCGCCGGGTCGGGAAGGCTTGACCGCCCTGCCCCGACGCGGGAGATCGGGGCATGGCGAAAGATCGGAAGCGAAAGAAGCGCGCCCCTTCCGGGCAGCGGGTGCGGCGGGGCCTCCTGCGCGGGGCGCTGGGGCTGGTGGCGTTCGTGCTGCTGGCGGTGCTGCTGTACGCTGTCGTGAACCCGCCGACGACGCCCTACATGATGAGCGAAAGCCGGCGCCTGGGCGGGATCGACCACGAGTGGACCCCTCTGGAAGAGATCGCGCCGGTCATGGCGCGCTCGGTCGTGGCGGCCGAGGATGCGCGGTTCTGCCAGCACTGGGGCTTCGACGTCACCGCGATCCGCGCCGCGATCGAGGAGGGCGGAGAGCGCGGCGCCTCGACCCTCTCGCAGCAGGTGGTGAAGAACGTCTATCTCTGGCAGGGGCGGAGCTGGCCCAGGAAGGCGCTCGAGGCGACCCTGACCCCGCTGGTCGAGGCGTTCTGGTCCAAGCGCCGCATCGTCGAGGTGTACCTCAACGTGGCCGAGTTCGGCGAGGGCGTGTTCGGCATCGACGCGGCCGCCCATGCCGCGTTCGGCGTCTCGCCCGCGGACCTGACGCCGACGCAGGCCGCGCGGCTGGCGGCCGTGCTGCCCAACCCCAAGGAGCGCAATGCGGCCGACCTGTCGCCCGCGCTGCGCCAGCGCGCCGGGCAGATCATGGACGGTGCCGCGACCATCGCGCGGGACGGCCGCGCCGACTGCTTCGACCGGGCAGCGGGTTGAAGGTGGGCGCCGGACAAGGCAGGTAGGAGCGGTGCCAGGTCAAGGATTTTGCCGCCGATGTACTCGCTTTATCACGCACCGCTTTCCCCGTTCTGCCGCAAGGTGCGGCTGGTGCTGGCCGAGAAGAAGATCGAGGTCAAACTGATCGAGGAGCGCTATTGGGAGCAGGACACCGACTTCCTGCGCCGCAACCCGGCCGGCAAGGTGCCGATCCTGCGGGTCAACGGCAAGAACATGCCCGAAAGCCAGGCGATCTGCGAATGGGTCGAGGCGAAGCATCCCGATCCTGTCCTGATGCCCGAGGACGCGGATGCCGCCTACGAGGTGCGCCGCCTCTGCGCGTGGTTCGACGACACCTTCTTCAACCAGGTCACGTCCAAGCTGCTTTACGAGCGGGTGAACAAGAAGGTGCAGGGCACCGGGTATCCGGATTCGGGCAAGGTCAAGGCCGGCGCGAAGGCGGTGAAGTTCCACCTCGACTACATGGCGTGGCTGCTGGAAAAGCGCCGCTGGCTTGCCGGGGACGCGATGACGCTGGCCGATTTCGCCGCCGCGTCGCATCTGAGCGCGCTCGACTACACCAGCGACGTGGATTGGGCGCGGCATGACGTGGTCAAGGAGTGGTATGCCAAGATCAAGTCCCGCCCCGCGTTCCGCGGCATCCTGTCGGACGTCGTCCCGGGCTTCCTGCCACCGCCGCATTATGCGGACCTCGATTTCTGAAGACCGACGACGCAGGCCCCTCTCGCGAGAGGGCCCCTTCCTGACTATCTGGGCAAGATGAAGAGCTTGAAGGCCGCCCTGGAAGAGTACGCGCTGGAGGCCGGATTCGCCAAGATGGGCGTCTGCCGTCCCGATGCCGTGGCCGAGGCCGGCGCGCGGCTGGACACGTTCCTGGGCGAAGGCCGGCACGGCCAGATGGACTGGATGACCGAGAAGCAGGCGTGGCGGCGCGATCCTCGGGCGCTGTGGCCCGAGGCGCGGTCGGTCGTGATGCTAGCCGAAAGTTACACGCCGGGGCACGATCCACTGGACGATGTGGGACTGCGGGACCGGGGTGCGGTCAGTGTCTATGCGCAGGGGCGCGATTACCACGACGTGGTGAAGAAGCGGCTGAAGAAGGTCGGGCGCTGGTTTCTCGAGGCCGTCGAGAAGGGCGGGTGCAAGGACGCCCGGACCGGCAAATGGGTACCGCTCTCGGTGGAGGCACCGCATCCGGCTGGCGCGCACGCGGCGGAGGCGGTGCCTCGGCCGGAGATCAAGGTCTTCGTCGATACGGCGCCGGTGATGGAAAAGCCGCTGGCCGCCGCGGCGGGGCTGGGGTGGCAGGGCAAGCACACCAACCTGCTGGGCCGCGACCTCGGCAACTGGGTGTTCCTCGGCGCGATCTTCACCACGGTGGATCTTGAGCCCGACGCGCCCGAGGTCGAGCATTGCGGGTCGTGCCGCAAATGCCTCGACATCTGCCCGACGAACGCGTTTCCGGCGCCCTTCCAGCTCGATGCGCGGCGCTGCGTCAGCTATCTGACGATCGAGCACAAGGGCCCCGTGGACGAGGCGCTGCGCCCGGGCTTGGGCAACCGGATCTACGGCTGCGACGACTGCCTTGCCGTCTGTCCGTGGAACAAGTTCGCGGTCGCCGCGCGCGACATGCGGCTGGGCACCCAGCCGGGGCGGCGCGCGCCGCTTCTGGCCGAGCTGGCGCAGCTTGACGACGCCGGTTTCCGCGAGCGGTTCCAAGGGTCGCCCATCAAGCGGATCGGCCGGGACCGGATGGTGCGCAACGTCTGCTACGCCATCGGCAACTCGGGCGATGCGTCCCTGTCACAGGTGCTCGATCCCCTGACCCGCGACCCGGACCCGGGCGTTGCGGATGCGGCACGCTGGGCTAGGCTGCGTCTTGGCCAAGCCTTGGGGGGCGACACGTGCGACTGAAACCGGCGCTGCATCGGGCGGCGATCTGGGGAGAGCGGGCATTCGACCGCGCCTTCCCTGCCAAGACGCCCGAAAACCCGGTTCTGGACACTTACCGGGGCTATGGCGAGCCCGACGGCATCGTCCTGCGCGCCCGCGTCCTCGCCTCGCTGCGCCGCACGACCCCCGATCCCGGGCAGAGCCGGTGGCAGAACCTCAAGGAGATGGCGTCGCTGTTTCTGACGCACGAGGTGGCGGACGTGCCCGTGGTCGCCGTCGAAAGCCGCGTGACGGCCAACAGCGACGAGGAAGGCTATGTCACGCTGAAGATCCCGGGCGAGTTTGCGCCCGGCTGGCATTGTGTCGACCTTCAGATCGAGGGCTTGCCCGACAGCCGGATCGAGGCCGGAGCGTTGGTCCCGTCGGCCGAGGCGCGGCTGGGGATCGTGACCGATATCGATGACACGCTGATGCAGACCGGCGCCTATTCGCTGGCCAAGAACCTGTGGACCACCTTCACCGGGTCGGCCAGCACGCGGCGGGTCTTTGCGGACGCGACCGTGCTGCTCGACCATCTGAGCGGTCACGGGCGCAACCCGGTCTACTACGTCTCGTCGAGCCCGTGGAACCTGCACGCCTTCCTCGAGACGGTGTTCGACCGGGCGGGGCTGGTGCAGGGGCCGATCTTCCTGCGCGACCTCGGCATCGCCGAGAACCAGTTCATCAGCCGGGGCCACGACAATCACAAGGGCCGCGCCATCGATCGGATCATGGCAGCAAACCCCCACCTGCCCTTCGTGCTGATCGGCGATACGGGGCAGCACGATGCTGAGATCTACCTCGAAGCCTGCCACCGCCACGGCGGCCGGATCGCGGCGGTGATCCTGCGCGAGCCCGGCCCCGGCCCGGACGATGCCAGCCGTAACGCCATCTCGACGATGCGGCGGCTGGGCGTGATCGTGGCGCACGGCACCGATTTCGGCCAGGTCGCCGAGGCGCTGGAGCGGGGCGGCCTCAGGATCTGACGCTCTGGACGGATGCGACGCGGGCGGTTAGGGATCAAAATGGGGTCCCGTGGCTCAACTGGATAGAGCAGCCCCCTCCTAAGGGGCAGGTTGCAGGTTCGAATCCTGCCGGGATCACCACCAAACATCAGTTGTCCTTTCATTCTATGGACTTGGCGCCGGATATGGCGAACCCCTCGGGAAGGTTCGCCAGGATTTGTTCCCCATTCGGGCGCGTGATCAGTTTTTCAAAGGCCGAATCCGCCATGCCTGCGCGCTCTGCCGCAGCGGTATAGTGCTGGACTAGAGCGAGCGTCTTGTGACCCGTCACTGCCGCGATCTGACTAGTGGTGGCTCCCGCCTCTGCAACCCGCCTCGCGCAGGCCTTTCGGAGACCATGGGAAGAACAGACTGGTAGGTTGGCGGTCGCTGTCCATTTCTGCATGAGATTACCCAGTCCTCCAGCCGATCGGGCCGTGCCGCGGCGAGTCGAGATGTAGGGTCGGCCCCGAGGCAACGTCGCCAGGACTGCGGCTAGGTCGGGATGAAGGGGAATCGAAATAAGGCTTCCGTTCGACTTCTCCGTCTTCTGCCGCCGATAGCGGAACCGGCCGTCCTTTATGCTCCACGGCCCGAGCTTTACCGCATCCGTCCGTGCAGCGCCCGTGTAGAGCATGAGGGTCATCGCGGTGTGTGCCTCAGTTCCCGGCGGATGAGCGGCGATGAACTGCGCAATCTCACCCTCCGTCCAAGTGTGGAAGCCTTCGGTAGCGGATTGATAGGGTTTGGTTGCGCGGGCGGGATTATCCTTTCGCCACTCCAGATCGACCGCGTAGTCTACGCTCAGGACCCATTAATCAGGTTGAGGCTGTGCGGCCCGCATGATTCACGG
>NZ_JBELKF010000042.1:15453-30739 GCF_042089775.1 Palleronia sp. | reverse complement strand
CGACATGATCAGCTACGCGGCCGGACTGAGCCGATTGCACGCCTGGCGTTTCGCCGTCGCAACACTGGCGGGGATCATACCGGCAAGCTTCCTGCTGGCGCATTTCGGCGGTGAGGCGGTTAGCGGAGACCTCGGGCGCGCGACATGGGCGGTGCTCGGACTCGGGTTTCTGACGGGGTTGCCGCTGCTCTGGCTGGCGCTGCGGCAAGAGCCTGAAAAGGGAAACCCATGAAGAAAAGCGACTACGAGAAGAACAGCATCACCCTTCCTGGTGCGGTAGCCATGGGCACCGGCGTGATGATCGGCGCGGGCATCTTCGCGCTGACCGGCCAGATCGCCGAACTCGCCGGGCCTCTCTTCCCGCTCTCGTTCGTCGTCGGCGCCATCGTGACCGCCTTCAGCGCCTACACTTATATCAAGATGTCGAACGTATACCCTTCTGCGGGCGGCATCGGGATGATCCTGAAGAAAGCCTACGGACCGACGACGGTCGCGGCGGGCGCAGCCCTTCTGATGGCGCTGTCGATGGTCATCAACGAAAGCCTCGTCGCTCGCACTTTCGGAACCTACACCCTGCGAGCCTTCGGCGGCGATCCGGACAGCATTCTCGTGCCGGTCCTCGGCGTGGGGATGATCGTCTTCGCCTATCTCGTGAACGTCTCTGGCAACCGGTCGGTCGGGCTGCTGTCCGTTATCATGGCCATTCTCAAGGTGGGCGGCATTGCGCTGTTCGGGGCGGCCGGTCTGTGGGCCAGCGGCATCTCGTTCGAAGCGTCGGGCGGAGATTTTCGTGCGGGTGGGTTCGTAGCGTCGGTCGCGCTGTCCATTCTCGCCTTCAAGGGGTTCACGACCATCACCAACAGCGGCGCCGAGGTGACCAATCCGCATCGGAACGTGGGCCGGGCCATAGTCCTGTCCATCGCCATCTGCGTCGTCGTCTACCTGCTGGTCGCATTCGCGGTCGGCTCCAGCCTGCCGCTCGATCGCCTCGTGGCGGCGAAGGACTACGCGCTGGCTGAAGCGGCCCAACCAGCCCTCGGGCAAACCGGCTTCTACCTGACGGTGGCGCTGGCGCTGGTGGCAACTGCCTCGGGCCTGATCGCCAGCGTGTTTGCCGTCTCGCGGATGCTGGCGATGCTGACGGACATGAAGATGATCCCGCACAGCCATTTCGGGATGCCAGGCACGATCAAGGACCACACGCTCGTTTACACCGTCGTGATCGCAGGCTTCCTGACGGTCTTCTTCGACCTCAGCCGCATCGCCTCGCTCGGGGCCTTCTTCTATCTGGTGATGGACATGATCATCCACTTCGGCGTGTTCCGGCATCTGCGCGAAGAAATCGGCGCTCGGGGCTGGGTGTTGCTGACGGCAATCGCACTTGATGCCGTGGTGCTGGCCGCCTTCGCCGCGATGAAATGGCAGTCCGACCCCTTGATCGTCGTCCTGGGTGCGATCGGCATGGCGCTGGTGTTCCTGTTCGTCGGGATCTTCCTCGCACGCAATCCCGCCCCGGAAGGCGCTCACGACCACCATTGAAAAGGGCTTGAGCTTCCAACGGCTGGAGGCCGCAAGCTGAAACGAGATACCGAAAGGCTGGCAGACCATGGAGCACGATCATCATCACGCGGCGCCCGACATTCCGGCGGGGACCGAGACGGCGAAGGATCCGGTCTGCGGGATGACGGTCGCGGTCAAACCGGACGGGCGTCACGCCGCGTTCCAGGGCGAGACCTTTCATTTCTGCTCAGAGAAGTGCCAGACGAAGTTCAAGGCGGATCCGTGGTTCTACGCTTCGGGCCGGGCCGCCCGGCAGAAGAAGGCTGCTCCGGCCAACGTCCAGTACACCTGCCCGATGCATCCGGAGATCGTTCGCGATGCGCCAGGGTCCTGCCCGATCTGCGGCATGGCGCTGGAGCCGATGGTCCCATCGGACGAACCCAGCGAGGAGTTGACCGACTTCACGCGTCGGATGTGGATTTCGGCGGCGGCGGCGGTGCCGCTCATCATCCTGACGATGGGTGAACTGGTCGCGCTGCCAGTGCGCGACTGGATCGGGCATCAGACCGCAAGTTATCTCGAGTTCGTGCTGGCAACGCCGATCATCCTCTGGGCCGCCTTGCCTTTCTTCCGGCGCGGCTGGGACTCCATTGTGAACCGCAGCCCAAACATGTGGACGCTGATCAGCATCGGCGTGGCGGCGGCCTACCTTTACTCGCTCGTCGCGACGTTCCTGCCGGGGGTGTTTCCGGAACAGTACCGGATGGGCCACGGCGTCGGCACCTATTTCGAGGCGGCGGTGGTGATCGTCGCGTTGGTCTTCGTGGGCCAGGTGCTGGAATTGCGCGCCCGCGAACGCACCGGCGATGCGATCCGCGCGCTTCTGGATCTGGCGCCGAAGACCGCGCGGCGGATCCTGCCGGACGGCACTGAATACGATGCGCCGCTGGAGAACATCATGGAGGGCGACCGGCTGCGCGTCCGTCCCGGCGACGCTGTTCCGGTCGACGGCACGGTGATCGAGGGCCGCTCGTCGCTGGACGAAAGCATGCTGACCGGCGAGTCGATGCCCGTAGAAAAGGGCCCGGGCGATGCGGTGACCGGCGCCACGATCAACAAGAACGGTTCCCTCGTGATGGAGGCGGCCAAGGTCGGGTCCGACACCGTGCTGGCGCAGATCGTCGCCATGGTGTCGAACGCGCGACGCTCGCGCGCGCCGATCCAGGGGCTGGCCGACCAGGTGTCGGCGGTGTTCGTGCCGACCGTGGTCGCCATCGCCATCATCGCCTTCATCGTCTGGATGATCTTCGGTCCGGAACCCGCGCTGGTCTTCGCCATCGCCTCTGCAGTGTCCGTCCTCATCATCGCGTGCCCCTGCGCGCTTGGCCTTGCGACGCCGATTTCCATCACCACGGCCGCGGGGCGCGGCGCACAGGCGGGCGTGCTGATCAAGGACGCCGAGGCGCTGGAGCGTATGGCGGGTGTCGATACGCTCATCGTCGACAAGACCGGCACGCTGACCATGGGCAAGCCGAAGCTGACGGAGGTTGTGGCGCTTGGCGACATCACCGAGACGGAACTGCTGTCGCTGGCTGCGGCGCTCGAGCGCGGCTCGGAACACCCGCTGGCCGAGGCCATCGTCGAGGGAGCCGAGACACGGGGCGCCGCGCGCCAAGAGGCCACGGACTTCGAAGCCGTCACCGGCAAGGGCGTGCAGGGCCGCGTCGGCGCGCGCGCGGTGGCGCTCGGCAACGCGGCGATGATGCAAGAGATGGGGCTTAATACCGCGCAGGCCGAGGCAAACGCCGACACCCTGCGCACCGAGGGCAAGACGGCAATGTTCGTCGCTCTTGACGGCGCGCTCGTTGGCATCGTGGCGGTCGCCGACCCGATCAAGGACAGCACCGCGCAAGCCATCAGGGAACTTCATACCCAAGGTCTGCGGGTCATCATGGCGACCGGCGACAACGAGCGCACGGCACAGGCGGTGGCGGGCAAGCTTGGCATCGACGAAGTGCGCGCGGGCATCCTGCCCGAGGCGAAGAAGGAGCTGATCGACCAATTGCGCCGAGAGGGCCACAAGATCGCGATGGCCGGCGACGGGGTGAACGACGCACCGGCACTGGCCGCCGCCGATGTCGGCATCGCCATGGGCACGGGCGCGGATGTGGCGATGGAAAGCGCCGGCATTACCCTGCTGGGCGGCGACCTGATGGGCATAGTCCGGGCGCGCAAGCTGGCCCGCGCCAGCCTGCGCAACATCAAGCAGAACCTGTTCTTCGCCTTCGCCTACAACGCCCTTGGCGTCCCCATTGCTGCCGGGTTGCTCTACCCCGTGACCGGCCTGCTGCTCTCCCCGATGATCGCGGCGGCGGCGATGAGCCTGTCGTCGGTCTCAGTGATCACCAACGCCCTGCGGCTGCGCCGGATCGATCTTTGACCCGACAGCACACCAGCTGACTTCGGATTCGTTTTTCGTTGCGTAGACGCGTTCCCAATGATCGTTCGGCTCATCGGTCATTATGGCCTCCAGAGTTCTGCGCGAACCTATCATCTTGTGCAGCTGCCACGCCGCGTGAATGTCCGAAGTGTTCGCTGCTGCGACGCAGCAAGGATTTGGCACTTCTGCAATGGGGTCGAAGCGGTCATGCGGCGGGGCGGCAACCAATTCCGACTGTCTTGGCCAAGTCCGCTGTCGCTTCCGGCCCAAAGCCGCCGTCCGCGCCCCGTCCAGCATATTGCCGGCGTCAGTCCCTTAGCCGGCAGTCGTCCACATTCGCAGCGGAACAGTCCCTTGAGGAGCTATAGCCACTTTCCGCGCCGGATGAAGCGTGCCTGCCAACGCCTGATGTTGGCGCTATACTTGCTCAGACGGCTGCTACTTGAACTGTTGAATAAGCCGATGCGCGATGCCAAAGTCACCGAAGATTGTTAGGATAAGCACTTTGGCTGTAAACGAAGAATTCTTGAAAGAGCGTGTTGATACGCTTTTCGGCACCACCTTCAACGAACGCGAAGGACGAGTGGTACCGACTACCGATGATATCACATTGAAGAACGGCGCGGTTAAAATAGATGCTACGTTCTTGTATGCTGATCTGGCAGGTTCAGCGAAGTTGTCATCGGTATGCCCTTGGTCGACTACAGCGAAGATCATTCGAGCGTTTTTAGACTGCTCGACTAGATTGATAGTTAAGCACGGTGGCGAAATAAGGAGCTTCGACGGTGACCGCGTGATGGGCGTATTCATCGGCGCATCGAAAAACAGCAGCGCTGCAATCTGTGGGCGTGAGATCCACTGGGTTGTTCGTAAGGTCATTAGCCCGAAGGCCAGAGAAAAATTCGACTCAATCAGGAATAACGACATCGAGATTCGCAACTGTTGTGGAATCGACACTGGTGAAGTTAGGGCTGTCCGTTCAGGAATACGGGACAAAAATGATCTGATCTGGATTGGAAAAGCTGCCAGTTTCTCTGCCAAGCTCTCTGACGTACGCGATGTAGGCTATAACACCTACATTTCCAGTCGCGTCTACAATAAACTGAATGAAGACGCCAAGCAGGATGGAGATGGAAAAAATGCTTGGACCAGTACGACGTTCAGCTTCGCCAGTTCAAACGAAGCTGTATACAAGTCAAATCACTGGAAGAAGCCCTAGGCCTGCTCTCAGACACACGCAGCGAGGACGGATGTGTAGGCGCCCACTGCAGAATATACGTCGAAGCCGCCGCCAGTCGAGCCGCCCATCCGACCGCTTTGAGTTCTGGCGATCTGATCAGAAACACGCAGCGAGTATCTTATCGGCTGCGTGGGGGGTGCAAAAAATCCGCTCACTGAGTGCCAACTCCCGGAGCACTTTCAAGGGGAGCCAGCATAGCGACGAGGAGATCGACTTCTTGGTCAATCGGAGGATAATAATTTGAGCGGACTAATTGATCGATTCCAAGGAGCTGCAGGGCGCAACAACCTCATCGATGCGATGCAGCAGCAGCAGATTGTCGGTGGCAGCCGAGAGCTCGCAGAGGAACTTGCTGATCGCGCTGAGCTAGTCGAAGTCACCCAAGGAACCGCTATCATCTCTCAGGGGGGTGACGACGATGACCTGTTCCTAATAGTCGCTGGCAGCTTCCGGATTGTAGTGAATGGACGAGACGTGGCATCGCGGGGAAGGGGTGACCACGTCGGCGAGATGGTTTTGGTTGAACCCACGCAGCGTCGTTCTGCAGACGTAGTGGCAGCGGAGACTGCGCTCGTTGCCAAGCTCAATAGCGCAAGTGTTTCCGATCTCGCTTCGCGGTACCCAAATATTTACCGTGTCATCGCGAGAACATTGGCTCGACGCCTGCTTGAGCGGAACAAACTTGTAGGGCAACATCGCGAGAAGATAAGAGTCTTCATCATCTCATCCGCCGAGGCATTAGATGTCGCTAGAAAGGTTCAAGACGCGCTTGCGCACGATGGCTTCATCGTAAGGCTCTGGACGGACGATGTCTTCAAAGTTGCTAGCTATGCAATCCACTCTTTGGAGACTGAGTTGGACGACTCCGACTTCGCCGTTGCTGTAGCGCACAGCGACGACATTACGCTTTTCCGCGGTCAGGATTGGCCGACACCACGAGATAACGTTGTCTTCGAGCTTGGGATGTTCATGGGGCGCCTAGGTCGCACCCGTGCAATCCTGATGGAGCCACGAGAAGGCAAAATGAAGCTTCCGAGCGACCTAGCGGGTGTTACTACCATTCCCTACAACTATGAGGCTGGCAAGGATGTCGCAGCTCTTATGGCACCGGCTTGCAACGCACTCCGTTCCCACATCAAAGAATTGGGTCCATTCAACGGATGAGGTCACCCACCGGGACCCATCCACAGATCTCTCAAATCTCTAACCATTAACAATGGTCGGCGAATAGTCAGCGTCTATCGTCGTTCCTGTGGCCGGTAACTCGGTTGAATGCCCACTATCGCACAAAACCGCAGTTGCCCTCGCGGCCGCAGCGAACTTCCGCTTCCCGCCCTTCATGTCGGACGGCTATGCAGATGCAGCGTGAAGTGAGCAACCGCAGCGAACGGCAGGAAGGTCCGCACTCCGGCCGTCTGTGTGCCGCGCGGCGAACGTCCGCACCGAGCCCGGTTCCATCATGACGTCTCGACGTCGCAAATGGCATTTTCGGGAGGCTGGCCGATGCACTCGGCCAGCCCGGTGAGATGGGAGATCAACCGACCACGTTGTGATCTGGGCCATAGGGGAAACCGGTGATGTTCTCGTTTCCGTCTTCGGTGATGATCAGTATGTCGTGCTCGCGATATCCGCCCGCTCCGGGTTGGCCTTCGGGGATGGTCAGCATCGGCTCCATCGAGATCACCATGCCCGGCTCGAGGACCGTGTCGATATCCTCACGGAGTTCCAGTCCCGCCTCGCGCCCGTAATAGTGGCTCAACACGCCGAAGGAATGACCGTAGCCGAAGGTTCGGTATTGCAGAAGGTCGCGGCCCGCGAAAAAGGCGTTGATCGCGTGCGTGACCTGCGCACAGGACACGCCCGGCTTCAGCAGGCTCATGCCGTACTCGTGCGCGGCGACGTTCGCGTCCCACACCTTGCGGCTCGCCTCGTCCACCGTCTTTACGAACAGCGTGCGTTCGAGCGCCGTGTAGTACCCCGAGATCATCGGGAAGGTGTTGAGGCTCAGGATATCGCCGGCCTCGAGCACGCGCCCTGTCACCGGGTTGTGTGCGCCGTCGGTGTTGATGCCCGACTGGAACCAGGCCCACGTGTCGCGGTACTCCGCCTCGGGAAACCGCGACGCGATTTCACGCTCCATGGCATCGCGGCCAGCCATGGCCACGTCGATCTCGCGCGCACCGGTCGTTATGGCATCGCGAATGGCATGGCCGCCGATATCGGCCACGGCGGCGCCTGCACGGATCAGCTCTAGTTCGGCCGCCGATTTATGTATCCGCTGGGCCATGCTGGCCGGCGCGATATCGATCTTTGCCGAGGGCGCGAGCATCTCGTCAAGCCGCGCCATCTGCGCGATGGACAGGTGATCGCCTTCGAAGCCGATCACCTTGCCCGAGCCCGTCACCGACAGGATCGCCCGCCAGTAATTGTCCCGCCGCCAGTCCGTATAGGTGATGTTGTCCCCGTAGCAACGCCGCCACGGCTGGGCCGCGTCGATCCCCGCGCTGAAGGTCACGGTATCCGTTTGCGTGACCACCTGGGCGTAGGGGCGACCGAAGGCACAGTAGAGAAAGCCGGAGTAATAGGCGACGTT
Source organism: Palleronia sp. (assembly GCF_042089775.1). NCBI lineage: Bacteria > Pseudomonadati > Pseudomonadota > Alphaproteobacteria > Rhodobacterales > Roseobacteraceae > Palleronia > Palleronia sp. Next base: position 22,966 of record NZ_JBELKF010000042.1, on the reverse strand, counting down.
GTGCATCGAGGTGAGCACGCAGGCGTCGACGCCCTTGTCGGCCATGATGTGTCGCAGCCCCGCCAGCCGCGCCTCGTACTCGGCATCGGTGAAGGGCAGGACCTTCCCACCCTGGTGGAAGCGATAGAAATCGGGGCGCGCGACAGCGTCCGGTGTCGGATTGAGTGTTCTGTCCATCGGTTTACTCCTCTTCGGACCGCAGTGGTGCGCGTGAGGAGTGCTCCTGTCGTCCGGTTGCACCTTCCCCACCGCGCGCCGATGCGGCAAAGTAAGATCCCGGCGTTCAGGATGTTTCGTCCCGGGGGCTTTGATCTTGTTGCGACCAGTGGCGACGCCATCGCCAGACCCCATACCCAGCAATATCCACGAACGCGCCGATCGATCAAGCAGTGGATCGACCGAAGTTCAAATGCATCCATGTGATGCAAACGCCAGCTCCGTCCGCACTGCAGACGCCCGCACCCGTCGCAGAGAGTGGCTGTTCTAGGGCGGTGTGGGCGACCAGGCCCGGTCCTCCTTCAGTAGCGTATTCGCAAGGAGCAGTAGTTTCCGCATTGCAGCGGTGATCGCGACCTTGAACGGCTTTCCCGCCTGTCGAAGTCGGCCATAGAAAGCCGCGATATCGCGGTTCCAGCGAACCGCGACCACGGCGGCCATGTAGAGAGTGTTCCGCGCAACGATCCGACCGCTCCGGATCATCTTTCGACCCCGCATGGTGCCGGAGTCCCGGTTCATCGGCGCAACGCCCGCCAAAGCGGCTACCTCGGCGGAATTAGCACTTCCCAACTCCTTCATCTCCGACAGTAGCGTCGCCGCCGTAGTCGGCCCAATGCCGGGTATCGAGGTTAGGATTGAGTAGCGCCGCGCGATCGCCGGGTCCGACTGGATGGCGACAAGTAGCTCAGCTTCAAGCACCTTGCACTGGTGTCGGCACAGCGCGATCCGCTCGTCGAGCTGATCCTTCACCAGATCCACCGAGACTTGCGAGCGCTGGTTCCCCAACGCTCGTCGTTCATCAACCACTTGGCGGCGGGCGACGACGACCTCCGTGATCCGTGCCATCATTATAGAAGGCGGTTCCGTCGGTACGGGCTTCATGACGGCTGCGAACTCCGCCAGAACCTCCGCGTCGATCTCGTCCGTCTTGGCAAGTCGTCCCAGGACATCGGCAAACCGCCGGGTGCGGTAGGGATTGATGATCGCAACCGGAATGCCCGCCTCGTGCAGGCAGGCATGTGCTGCCCGGTGATAACGTCCTGTTGCTTCCATCACGACCAGGCTGGCCACGGAAGCTAGGCAGCAATTTCGCAACTCCTCCAGTCCGGCCGCGTCGTTGCGGACCCGGAACCGATCCCTGCAAGGGTGCACGCACACGTCGAGATACGTCTTGCTGACGTCGATGCCGACGACAGTTCCCGGCTGTTGGTGATCGGTCGTTGCCTTTCCTCCTATTCGGGACATCGCTGACTCCCCTCCATCTGTTCAGGCCCAAACCACAGTCGGGGACCGGCCTAGCTTTGCTCCGGCCCTGAGAAGCCCAGGGGGCAACGGCCCAATCCCCATCTCCCCGATACCTCGAATGTAGGTACTCCGGGAGAGACGCTCCGCGTGCTGAAGCGTCCTGCAAGAAAGATAAGAGGGGGCTTTTTTTCTTGGTGGATTTTCACCTCGGAAGAAGGACCGGACCAATGGCCAAGCAGAAGCTCGACCCCGCCCAGGAAATCACCAACGAGATCATCGGCCTTTTGGAAAAGGGCACGATGCCGTGGCGCCGGCCGTGGAAGATCGCTGGCGGCGGCGTACCGCTGCGCCACAACCGCGAACGCTACCAGGGCATCAACGCTTTCCTGCTTGGTCTTCGGTCGGCGATGATGGGCTACAGCTCGCCCTACTGGATGACGTTCGCGCAGGCCAAGGCACTGAATGCCAGCGTCAAGAAAGGCTCGAAGTCCAGTATCGTGGTCTACTACGGCACCGCTTCGAAGCGCAGTGCGGATGGCGGCGATGCGAGTGAAGGCGAGGACGACGGCAAGGAAGGGGGAGGCACCTACCGCTTCCTCAAATCCTACCGGGTCTTCCATGTCAGCCAGATCGAGGGGCTCGATGCGTCCTACTATCCCGAGCCAGAGGGAGGTGCGAACGACCGTCCGACGATGGACCCGGAGGCCCAGGCGTTCTTCGATGCGATTGACATCGACGTGCGCTACGGCGGCGACCGCGCGTGCTACATCCCGTCGCTCGATCAGGTTGACATGCCCGACCTTGCCCGGTTCGAGAGCGCGGGCGGGTTCATGTCGACCCTGACCCATGAGCTGGCGCACGCCACGAAGGCAAAGGATCGCCTCGACCGCAGTTTCGGCGTGTCGAGCTTCGGCAACGAGGCATACGCGAAGGAGGAGCTTGTCGCGTGTATTTCCGAAGCACTCATGGGGCAGCGTATGGGCTTCCACGCCGACCACATCGACAACCATGCAGCCTACATCTCGTCATGGATCACGGTGCTCAAAGGCGATACCCGGTTCCTGTTCACCGCCGCAGCACACGCGCAGCGCGCCGTCGACTGGCTGGTAGAGGCATCCGAGGCGGGCATGAAGAAGGAGACCTTCGATGAGGCGGCGTGACGCGCTTTCGATTCACAATGAGCGGATCAAGATGTTCGCGACGATCTTCAACGCGGCGGGTGTGGCCTTCTTCGGTCTTGGGTTCGCCCGTCCCCTGGTAGATGACAGTGTTAAAAGCACGCCATCGATCGTCCTGTTTCTCGCAGTATCTTTTGCGATGTGGAGCATCGCCTATATAGTTCTGGGACAGTTGAAGACCGACGATCCCGAGAAGGAGACGGACCTATGATTGGAGAACTGATTCTTTCAGCAGTGGTTCTGGCCGCCGGTGTGGGGGTGGTCATCTGGTCACGTTGGTCCGGAAACCGCGTCGAAAGCAACGATCCGGCACGGCAGCGCCGACCGGCCGAGTAACGCCGCCCTACATTCTGCCGGAACGCCGAAGCCCCCGCTCCGAAAGGAGAAAGGGGGCTTTTTTCGTGTGGTTTTAACCCCACCGAAAGGAGCCTGTCATGGCCGCTAAGGATCGCCTCGTCCACACCAAGCGCATCTCACCGCAGGAAATTCGCGAACTGGATGTCTACTACGACAAGGGGGGAATGAACTACTTCAACTACACGACGAAGCCCAAAGGCATCTTCTTCTCGTCGACCGTCTACGAGCACGAAGAGGGTTCGACGTGGAAGACGCTGAAAGTAGGTCTCGGAGAAAGCAAACCCGGTGTCGGCTACATCTGCGTCGTGCCCCTCACAAACTATCGCCCTACGGCGCTGCGCGAGGTCCGCGAGCGCGTCGAAGCCCATGCCGAAGCGATCCACGCGCTTTGCGACGTGGGCGACGCCGCGGCGCTAGAGCAGCTCAAGGCGATCCTGACCGGCGCGGTCGTGCCGGCGACGGCGGAGGCAGGCGCATGAACGTCTGGATCCTGCGCAAGCTCCGCACCGCGACCCGCGCCTGGTGGGCGCATGTCGCGCTCCGCCAACGTAACGAGATCGAGGAGGCGGCGTCACGCGAACGGCAGTCGATCCGCTCGAACCTCGACATCATCCGCAAGACGCTCGCCAGCAATGGCGCCTACATTTCCACCGGCGTCGGCGGGACCACGGTTCACTATTCGCGCGGTTGCACCCTGTCGAGCTACGGCCGCCTCGAGCACATGGCCGTGGCCCAGGTCCTCGTCCAAATCGGTTTGCCGCTCGTCGACACCCGGTCCGTGGCTAACAAGGCGAGGCTGATTGGCTTGCCACTCGTCGCGGTCGGCCACGAGCCGGACCCCGCACCGTGGACGAGCATGAGCTATGCGCCACTCACGGAATACGCCGCTCGCGCCAAGGCGCTCGGTGCTGTCGTCGTGAACTTCTCGCACATGAATCGCACGGCCGCCTGATAGTGCAGCGTCCCGAAGGCCCCCGCCTCGAAAGAGGAAAGGGGGCTTTTTCCGGCATGGTCCCAGACAGAGGAGAGAGACCATGACCGATACCGCCGAGTACGTCGCCGACGCCGCGACGGTCGCCGCACACAACGATGCTTTCCGTCGCAATGCTTGCCTCGCCCTCCCCTACGGCGACGGCGACCCGGTCCTGATGGGCCAGCTCGTCGCGACACGCGCGATTCACGCCAAAGGCGCGCCTTTCCTCCAGGCCAGCCTTGAGGCCATCGGACGTCTCACCGAGTTCTCGGAAGGCAACGACCCGGACGGCTACCACGATTTCGGCGCGGTCGAGGTCATGGGCGAGACCGTCTGGTTCAAGATCGACCTCTTCGACGGTGTTGACCTGCAATACGGCTCTGAGGCCCCGGACGTTCCGGCCCGAACCTACCGTGTCCTGACGGTCCTTTTTCCATCGGACTGGTGACAGCCCGTCGCTCGTCCCGTCGCGCATGATCGCGAGGCCCCCGCCCGGAAAGGGAAAGGGGGCCTTTTTTCGGGTGCGGCCATGAGGCCGGGGAAAGACAATCAGGAGATGATCCCATGACCAAGACGCCCGAGCTGACCGACACCGAGATCGCCATCAAGGATCTGGTACTGCACGATTTGAACGCCCGCGCGGGCTCGCCCGAGACCTACGAGGCTGATGACATCCCGGTCCTCGCGGCGTCGATCGCGACGCTGGGGCTGCTGAACCCGCTCATCGTCCAGAAGACCGACAAGCTCTGGGGCGTCATCGCCGGCGGCCGTCGCCGGGCCGCACTCATGCACCTTGTGAATGACCCGGAAGCGAAGGGCTGGACGATGCGGACGAAGGTTCGCTGCCGTGCTCTTCCTGACGACACGGCCGCGGCGACGGCGATCACCGTGGCTGAGAATGTCACGCAGAAGGCGATGGACCCGATCGACGAGTTCGAGGCGTTCGTGCGTATGATGGAGACGGGCGGCCATAGCCCCGACAGCATCGCGACTATGTTTGGCGTCGAGCGCCGCCGCGTGATCGACCGGCTGCGCTTCGGCCGCGTCCATCCCGACATCCGCGCCGCCGCCCGCGCGCGGAACATCACGCTCGACGCGATGAAGGCGTTCGCGGAGCACCCGGACCAGGCCGTCCAGAAAGACGTGTTCGATGCCATGCAGGGCAGCTACATCCAGGCGTGGACCATCCGCGAGAAGCTGCGGAATCGTGGCGTGAAGATGGGCGATGCGATCGCGCGGCTCGTGGCGGAGGAATACCGCGCCGCCGATGGCGCAATCACGCCCGATCTGATCGAAGAGGACTCGATCCTGACCGACGAGGCGCTTGTCGAGAAGCTGTTGCTTGAGAAGCTTACCGCTCATGCCGAAGCAGAACGTGCTCGTCTGGGTTTTGCATGGGCGGACGCCGTGCGCGATGCGGATTACAAGACGCTCCAGGAGTTCGGCCGCGTCTACCCATCGTCCGTCGATCTGACCGGCGAGGCCGCCGAACGCTGCGAGGCGATCGCAAACCGTCTCGCGGAGCTGGATAAGGCGCGCGACGCGGAAGACTGCCCCGACATCGAGGCGCTCAACGACGAGTACGAGGGGCTGACAGTAGGCTTCAGCGATGCCGATCTCGGCCGAGCAGGCGTGCTGGCCTACTGGGACCAAGGGCGGATCGCGACGGTCGAAGGCTTGGTTCGGCCGGAGGATCGCCAGGATCGCACCCCCGAAGCGTCCCCCGGTGGCGAAGGCACGACCGCGGACGAGCATGGCGGCGATGGCGAGACCGAGGACGATGCGCTGGTTCTGTCGGAATCGCTGAAGCTTGATCTTCGGACCGAGCAGGCCGCCGTGATCGGCACCGCGTTGGCTGGCGACCCGGACCTCGCGCATGACCTGTTGCTGTTCAAAACGATCGCGGACCTTCTCGGCCGTACCGGCAGCGTGTCCTACAGCTTCGGCGTGACCGCCAGCGTCGCCGATCGTCCGCATGGACGTGGCGAGGATGTGGACGGCCGCGCGGCCGAGACGCTGGGCGAGCTGTTAAGCGGCCTCGACCTGACGTGGTGGGCGGACGGAAAGTCCATGCCGGAGCGCTTCGAGGCTTTCCGCACGCTCGAGGCGGGCATGAAGTCCCGCATCGTGGCGGTGGCGTTGGCCGACGCGATCAAGCCGACCGGGTTCGGCTATAGCGAAGGCCTGATGGCGTATGTTGCCAACCAGATCGTGCCGGACCTGCGCGCAGTCTGGCGGCCGACCGGCGGTGCGTTCTTCAGCCGTCTGAAGAAGAGCGTGCTTCTCGGTATCATCGCTCGTGATCTGCACCAGCCCGAGGAGGCCGCGCGGCTCGCCTCGGAAAAGAAAACCGCGATCGTGGACTTCCTCGAACGCCTCTTCGCCGCGCCCTTCGCAACGCTGACGCCGGAGCAGCGTGAGGCAGTGGAGACGTGGTGTCCGCCCGGCATGACGATCGACGCCCCGCGCGTTGACCACGGATGGTCCGGCGAAAGCCACCTGCGCGGAATGGCCGATGAGGACGCGGAAGAGGCGGACGATGCCGCACCGATGGAGGACGAGGACCTGCCCGAAGAGGGCACGTTCGAAGACGCGGACGAGATGGAGGTGGAAGACGCCTGATCCGACCTGACGCATAGCGGAGCCGCCCCGACCCGAAAGGGAAAGGGCGGCTTCTTTCGTGGGGAATCCAGCATCCCGCGCGAAAGGACCGCCCCATGAAACGCCAGGTCATCGACCAGCTCCTGCCCCTTCTCACCCGCGATCTGCAATCCGGCTGTCTCACGACGAAGAGCGTCGGGGCGCATCTCACCCGGGCGTTGGGGGGCACCGATGCCGAAGGCGCGTGGTCATGGCGGCAAGCCTACGACCTAGTGCAGTCGGCGGCGATAATGGCGGACCGGGATCAGCCGATCAGCCCGGATCCTGCCACCCGGCTGGCGGCGTTGACCGCTGCGGCAAGCGCCCGCCCCACAGAAACGCGCCGTTCCGAAGCCCAGATCCGCCTCCAGCAGTTCTCGACCCCCTTGCCCTATGCCTATGTCGCCTCCGTGGCGGCCGCGATCCGGCCAGGCGACGTGGTGCTGGAGCCATCGGCAGGCACCGGGGCGCTGGCGCACATGGCGAACCGCGCCGGAGGCAAACTCGTCCTGAACGAGATCGACCCGTTTCGTGCTGCGCTACTCGAGGCGACGTTCCGCGTACCGCTGACGCGCCACGATGCTGAACACATCGACGATCTCCTCGACCGCCAGCACATCGCGGATGTCGTCGTGATGAATCCGCCGTTTTCTTCCTCGGCATCTCGCGCTGCGGATCCGACGATTGCCCTTCGCCATGTCGTGTCGGCCGCCAAGCGCCTCGCGCCCGGTGGCCGTATCGTAGCGATCCTGCCGATGGCGGCTTGCGCCGATCGTCAACCGGCACTTTGGCGCCGCCTTACGGCGATCGTCGCGCCGCGCCTGCACCTTGGATTGCCAGGCATCGTCTACAGGAAGATGGGCACCAACGTCGAAACCGCCCTTCTCGTCGCGGACGCCCTCCC
>NZ_JBELKF010000042.1:0-15443 GCF_042089775.1 Palleronia sp. | reverse complement strand
CCTCCCGGCCGCCGCGTGTGACAGCGCGATCCCGCTTCGGTCCATGTCTCTGCACGATGCCCTTGACGCTATCCGCGAGGAGCTGCCGACGCGACCGAAGCGCGATCCGAAAGTCGGACCCTCCCCCGTTTCCTCGCCGCTGCCGCGCTCGACTACCCGGCCCGCCCGGCCGGCGGCTATCGCACCCTCTGCGCGCCCCGCATCTCGCGCGCCCGTTGACGCGCCGCTCGCCTATGTCGAGCGGGCTACGCTAGGGCAGAATATCGCCGTTTCGGAGATCTACGCGCGCTACGCGCCACAGCGCATCGAGATCACTGGCGCGGTCGCGCACCCGACACCGCTCGTCGAGAGCGTGGCAATGGCGGCCGTCATTCCGCCGATGCCCACGGCGCTTCCCACCCTGCCCCCGCAGCTCATCACCACCGGCGAATTGTCCGAGGCTCAGCTTGAGACGATCATCATGGCGGACGAGGCTCACAGCCACGACCTGCCCGGCCGCTTCATCGTCAAGGACGACTGGACAGGGCTTGAGCCTGCCCCGGAAGGCGAAGGGGTCGCCTTGCGCCAAGGATTCTTCATCGGGGATGGCACTGGCTGCGGAAAGGGCAGAGAGGCCGCTGGCCTTATCATGTCTGGCTGGTTGAGCGGTCGGACCCGCGCTGTCTGGCTTTCGAAGTCGAAGACCTTGATCGAAGACGCGATCCGCGACTGGACCGATCTGGGTGGTTCGCCCACGGACATCCATTCCATCGACCGCTGGAAGCCCGAAGCGGCGATCACGCTTGGGCGCGGCATCGTGTTCATGACTTATGCGACCCTACGGTCTGTCGGAAAGAGCGGCCGCACGCGCCTCGAGCAGCTCGTCGAATGGGCGGGCGAGGATTTCGAGGGCGTCATCGCCTTCGACGAGGCCCACGCCATGCAGAACGCTGCCGGCTCGAACGAGGGTCGCGGTTCAGCGCCGTCTCAGCAGGGCATCGCCGGCCTTCGGCTCCAATTCGCCCTGCCCCGCGCCCGTGTCCTCTACATCTCGGCTACTGGCGCCACCAACGTCGCCAATCTCGCCTATGCCGTGCGACTCGGCCTCTGGGGTCCAGGCGACGCCTATCCGTTCACGACGCGCGAGGATTTCGTCTCGGCGATGGAGGCCGGCGGCGTGGCCGCAATGGAAGTGGTCGCTCGCGACCTGAAGGCGCTCGGTCTCTACACCGCCCGCGCCCTGTCGTTCGAGGGCGTCGAGTACGACATCCTCGAACACCGCCTAAGCGACGACGAACGTGCGATCTACGACAAGTTCGCCGGGGCGTTACGGGTGATCCACCAGAACCTGCGCGCCGCCTTGGAAGCGACCGGAATCGTGGACGCGGAATCGGGCACCACCGCTTCGGCCGCCAAGGCATCTGCGCTGTCGCGGTTCGAAAGCATGAAGCAGCGGTTCTTTGGCCACGTCCTTAACGGCTTCAAGGCAAAGAGCCTGATCGCGGCAATGGAGGCGGACCTTGCCGATGGCTGGGCCCCTGTCGTCCAGATCGTCTCGACCGGCGAAAGCCATCTCGACCGTGCCATCGAGGGGCTGGAGGCCGGCGACGATCTGACCGAGGCGCATCTGACGCCGAAGGAGGTCGTGGTTCACTGGCTCGAAACGGCGTTTCCCATCGAGGCGCAGCAGCTCGTCGAGATCGAGGGCACTATCGTCACGCAACCGCTCCTCGATGCCGACGGCAACCGTGTCATCTCGCGCGAGGCCGAGGCCCTGCGCGACGCGGCACTGATGGAGCTTTACACGATCGCGCCGATCCCTTCGGTTCTCGACCAGCTCGTCTGGCACTTTGGCGACGAGCGACTGGCTGAAGTTACCGGCCGCTCCAAGCGCACGATCCGCACCGTTGGCGGTACGCTGAAGATCGCGCCGCGATCAGGATCCGCCAACACGGCCGAAAGCGAAGCCTTCATGTCGGGCGCCAAGGAGGCGCTGCTGTTCAGCGACGCGGGCGGAACTGGGCGCTCGTACCATGCGGCGCGGCGCGCGAAGAACCAGCGTCGCCGCCGGCACTATCTCGTTGAGCCCGGTTGGCGGGCGGACGCGGCGATCCAGGGGCTCGGCCGCACACACCGATCGGCGCAATCTTCCGCACCGTTCTTCCGCGTCGTCACCTCTGACGTTCACGGCGAAAAGCGGTTCACCAGTACGATTGCCCGGCGTCTCGACACGCTCGGCGCGCTCACGCGCGGCCAGCGCCAGACCGGAAGCCAAAACCTCTTCCGCGCTTCCGACAATCTGGAAAGCCCGATCGCGCGTCGCGCGCTCGTGGCTCACTACCGCGAGCTTGCCTCGGACACCTGCGAAGCGATGTCCTACGAGGGGTTCTACGACTGGACCGCGCTGGCGCTCATCGGGGGTGACGGCGTGCTTCTGGAAGACCTGCCGCCGATCCAGCGGTATCTTAACCGACTTCTCGCCCTGCCGATCCAGATGCAAAACGATCTCTTCGCGGCCTTCGCCAAGAAGATCGAGGCGCAAACCGAAGCAGCGCGCGCTGCCGGTACACTCGACGTTGGCATCGAGACGCTTAGAGCTGACCGCATCGTCGTGACCGGCGAAGAGGACATCTGGACGTGCCCGAAAAGCGGCTCGGTCACACGCACCGTCACGCTCGAGACGGAAACGGCCGTGCACATCCTGTCCGGTGCAGACGCCCTCTCGTACTACGGCCGCTATGACGCACCGATGCGGAACGCTGCATCCGGCAAGGTCGCACTGATCTCCAAACGCCCCTCGCAAATCTACGACGACGAGACATTCGCGGAAGTCCGCGATGTCCGGCGTCCAGGTGGACGGACGACGACGACGGAAGAGGCGTTCGCCGCGTCCCATTGGGAGCCGTGCGACGAGGAAGCCTTTATTGCGCTCTGGGACGCCGAAGCGGACGAACTGCCGAAGGTCCAGACTGAGATCATCGTCCTGTTGACCGGCCTTCTCTTGCCGATCTGGAAGATGATCCCGTCATCCAGCCAGCGCATCTGGCGGGTGACGCCCGAGGACGGCCAGTCCCGGATCGGCCGCGCCATCTCGGCCGACGAAGCCCTCGTTCTCAAAGGCCGCTTCCGAGGGGAAGGCGCGGCGCAACCCGACGAGCTGGTCGCCACCGCCCTTTCCGGCGATCGGGCTGTGGATCTGGGACGTGGCCTGACGCTCCGTGCGCGCCGTGTCGCCGGCGCCAAGCGGCTGGAACTGGAAGGGTGGCGGCCCGACCAGGTGCCGGCGCTGAAGGCGGCGGGCTGTTTCTCGGAGATCATCGCCCACCAGCTCCGTGTGTTCGTTCCGGTGGGCGACGATGCGAAGGACGTGATCGAGAGGATTGGCGGGGAAGCGCGGCCACAATCTCTGCCTGAGCCGGTGGGTTGGCCACCGCGATAAAGAGCAAAGGCAGCCCCGCTCAGGGGTGGAGCATACAGTAGCGAGAGGCGATTGTGTGCTCCGACAACACCATCAGCATGATAAGGAAATCTCATGAAAATGCGTAGTCTTGGCGCGATCAGTCTGGCCCTGACCCTCGTTGCGGGGTGCGTCCAGTCACCCGATCAGCCGGTCAATCCCGACCCCTATTCTGAAGAAAATCGGATGGCCTCCCTAACCAATGCCGAAGAACTAGCGGTCGCCGAAAAGTACACTCCCGTGGACGCTGTTTATGTCTTCCCATCGGAGGTCGCGAGTGTGTTCGCCTATCCGACTTCATCCGTGACCGTCGACCGGGTGGAGAATGTCGTTAAGGTGAAAGATATGCAGGCGCTCCGCGATAAGACCGCGGTGATGGGCGTGACCCTCTATGACGGGACTCGGTATGTGGTCGGCAATCCGGCCGTGCTGGAGGAACTTCAGTAAGGGCACGACAAGTGGGGCCGCAGAATACTTCGGTCCCACATCCATCCCGCTGCCCCCGATCATCAACGGACGGAAAGGCGTAGCGCCAGGATGTGATGTGCGAGCTGACCATCCAGGGAACGCGAGAAACGAGGTCTTAAAGAGGAAAGGGGGCTTCGCCTTGGGGTGATCCGACACGGATCGGGAAAGAAAATCCAGCCAAGGAGCACTACGATGATCACCGGAACCCTGACCCAGAACGCCGACGCCAAGTCCTTCACCGCCAGCATCTCCACGATGCTCTTCGACATCGCGCGCATCGCGGTCGTGGCGAACGCCTACAAGACCGCCGACGATCACCCGGACTATCACCTCGAGGTCCGCACGCCGCGCGGCCGTCCGATGCGGGTCGGTTCGATGTGGAGAGCCGTCAGCGAAAAGAGCGGTCGCGCCTACTTCTCGCTCGCGATCACCGATCGCATGAGCCGGACGTGGCGCATGAACGCGGTGCGGAACGACGAAACGCCCGAGGGGACGTGGCAGATCGTGCCGATGACCGGTGGCAAGACCGATCCGATCGCCCTTACGGGCCGGATCGAGACGCTCGATGACGACAACCTCGCGGGCTTCATCGGCTCCTACGACTTCGACATGGATTTCACCGCTGTCGAGAACGCGCACAAGACCGAGGACAACCACCCCGACTACCACCTCGAAGCGCGCAGCCCCGCCGGCGTCCTGATCCGCATGGGCTCCATCTGGAAAACTCGGTCGGAACGGACGGGAGCGGAATACCTCTCCATCGCCTTCTCGTCGCCGACCGGGACGCAGCACCGCGCGAACGGTCTGCGGCGCGAGGATGCGCCGTCCGGCGAGTACGAGATCGTCGCCTTCGCCAATGGCGAACTGGCCGCCGTTGCCTGATCCGGTGTCGAACAAGCCGGCGAGGGTCCTCAACTGGATTCTCGCCGTGTTCGTGGCCCTGATCCTCCTGATGATCGTCGCGGGCCTCATCAACTACGCCCTGTCCTGAAACGGCAGACGCGCTGCACAGTCCCAGGGCCGCACCCGCCAGGTGCGGCCCTTTCCGCGTGTGTTCTTCCACCCTGATCGGAAAGGCACGACTCATGACGACTTCGACATTTGACACACCGGCGGTCGACAAGGAGGCCGTCGCGAGCGGCGTTCTCGAAACAGTCGCGTCTCGGATGCAGCTCACCGAGACGCAGATCAAAAGCGCCTTCATCCTCTCAAGCTGGGTGACCATCGAAGAGATGATCGAGCGCGAGTTTGCCGGCGCCTACCGTGGCTACTTCCCGAAATGCAGCATGAATCTGTGGGCCGAGGCCGTCATTGCCGAGGTCTTCGACCAGCTCGCGATCAAGCTTGGCGATCCGCGCCGCGCGCTTCGCTCGGGCGCATGGACGCCGCCGGCAACCTCTCCCGGAGGGCGCTGCGATGGGTGAGGGCCTTTACTGGAACTGCAACGGCAAAACAGCCTTCTGCGAGCCCTATGATGATCTCGATGCCGAAGACGCGCCGCTCTGGCGCGACGCCTTCGACAATCTCGTCGAGACCATTCGGACCTGCCTGTCAAAGTCGTGGGAGCCGCTCGACCGAGAATGGCGCGACCGAAGCGAGCGCGTCGTCGCCCGCAACGGCGTGCACGAAATCTGGCTCTACGAGGATAGCTATGCCCGCGTCCACGTCACCTTCGGCGTGCGGGAGGGCCTCGACGGGACGGACGCCCTCGCCAGGCACACCTTGGACGAGCGCGCCGAAGCGTTCTTCGACCGGCTTCAAATGACCTATCCGCTCCAGGTCCGCACGTCCGCTTGGACGAGCGGCATACGCCACGCACGGAGGGTTGCAGCATGAAGATCGAACTCAAATCCATCAAATATGCGGCCTTCTCGTCCGAAGAGACGAGCTGCTATTCGGCCACGCTCTACGTCAACAGCAAGAAGATCGGCACCGTCAGCAATGACGGCCACGGCGGCCCAGACCGGTTCTACGGCGATCACGCTGCCTTTGCCGCGGCCGATGCGTGGTGCAAGGCCAACCTCCCACGCTGGCAGATGAACGACCAATCGTTCGAGACGGACCTTGAGATGCGCTGCGGTCAGCTCGTCGATGAATGGCTCGTCGCTCGCGACCTGAAGACCGCGCTACGAACAAAGGTTCTGCTGCGCGATACGGATGGCCTGATCTACCAGGTCAGGCATCGCGGTCACGTTTCGGCCACCGTGGAAGCCGTTAAGGAACGGCATCCCGGCGCGGCGATCCTGAACACCCTGCCCTTCGAGGAGGCGCTGAAGCTCTACCGCTCAGCGGCCTCATCGTGACCGAGGCCGTGCCACCGCAGATCGCGGAGATGATCGACGCCGGCGCGCTTTTCGCTTGCTCACATAGCGGTGGGAAGGACTCGCAAGGGCAAATGATCCTTCTTCGGTCCCTCGTTCCGGCCGACCAGCTCGTCGTCGTCCACGCGCCCCTTGGGCGCGTGGAGTGGCCCGGCACGCTCGCGCATATCCGCGCGACCATCGGCGACCTGCCTTTGATCCTCGCGCGAGCGGATGAGGATCTTTTGGCGATGGTTCGTCGGCGTCGGCGTTTTCCGACGCCCGCGATCAGAAACTGCACGTCAGATAAAAGCGCGGTCCGATAAGTCGCGAACTACGCCGGTATCTGAAGGCCAACCCTCGCTTCGGGGGTCGGATCGTCAGTTGCATGGGACTTCGAGCCGACGAGAGCAGGGATCGCGCCCGCCGCTCACCCGTCAGCTTCTCGGCGTGCAACAGCAAGGCGGGCCGACAATGGATCGACTGGCTTCCGATCCATCACTGGTCAGAAGCCCGCGTGTTTTCCGAGATCGCAGCCGCTGGCGAGCGACCACACTGGGTCTATGCCAAGGGCATGAAACGATGCTCCTGTTCTTTCTGCATCATGGCGACACGCGACGACCTGCGCCGCGCGGCGCAGCTCCGGCCCCGGCTTGCGGCCGAATACATCGCGCTCGAGGAAGAAATCGGCCACACGCTCAGCCCGACCAGGATCCCGCTACGCGAGATCATCGGTTAAGCGCCGCAACCGCAGAAAATCGCGCGGCAAGCCGGAAAATGATCGACACGACTCCCTCCCATTCGTACAAACAAACCGAGAACAAATGTGCGAAAGGGATTGTCATGTTCATTATCACAGACAGCGATACCGGTCTGACCCTATCCCTCACCGTCGATCCCAAGCCGCGCAACCCGCGCCTCACGACCGACAACGTGTTCCAGATCGTCACTTGGAGCCACGGCCTCGGCGATCCTCATGATTGGCCCAGCCGAAAGGCGTTCCGCGCGGCCTTCCCGGCCGAGACCACGGCGATCTTTCCAGTGAAGAAGGTGGCCACCCGCAACGGATTCATCCTCGTGCGCAATCACAGCGATGCCGAACCCGTCGACGGCTACGCCTTCGCGACCTTCGAGCGGCTTTGCATCGCCTTCGGACTGGACATGATTACGGCCGACATCCGCGACGAAACCATCATGGAAGCCGAGACGGTCTGTCTCTCTGAGTTGCAGGACTACGAGCACTTCGTCGATGGCGACGTCTGTCACTTCGAGATCAAGAACCGGCGCGGCGAGTGCGTCGAGAAGGTCCGCGACCTCTACGGGGAAGGCTTCGCCCGCCACGTCGCCCAGGAAGCGTTCAACCGGCACCTCTACAGCGTCACGATGGACGGCTGACCAAACCTAGATCGAGGGCGTGGCCCTCCTGCGAAGCGCGGTCCCTCGGGATCGCGCTTTTTGCATGTCAGCTCCCCGTGCCGGCCGCGGGCGCGCTCCGTGCTGCGCGTAGCATTGGCATCAGCTCTGGCGTCCAGGTCATTCGGGTCGGTGGATCATCGCAGCCGATCGTGCAGCGGCTACAGCGCCACGCAAGGGCTGCGCCCTTCTCCACTTCGTTTCGACCCTTCGGGTGCGTGGCGCTTCACGCCGCCGCTTTCGGTGGCTGCAACCACCAACCCGAAAGGAACAACGCCATGACCAAGATCCTCGCCACCCTGCGCTCCATTCTCAAAGCCCTCGGCCGGCACGCGAAGCTGACGATCTCCGTCGCGCTCTCAGTTCCCGGCTTCCTCAAGATCGAGGTTCAGTACGCCCGCGATCTCGGCAAGCCGCCACGGGATGCCTGACGGCATCCGGCCCGCACCTTACGGTGCGGGCTTCAGTGTTCGCGCAACATCGCCTCGAGGCGTTGGTGCATGAAGCGGACAAGAGCTTCCGCATCATTCAGGGCATCAACCGGATCGCGTTGTAGCAGGTCAATCTTGGCCTTCTTGAGCCAGTACGATTCCGCAAATGCGCGTTCGTCGCCGCCGGTCACGCCTCGTCACTCCCTGCCGTCTTCTCAATCTCCGCGACAGACGCCAGGATCGAGCTGAGAACCCCCATGTTCATGGCGGCCGCGTCTTCCAGGTCCTTCCGAACGACGCCCTTTGGCAGCTTCTTCGCCATGTAACCGAGAACCCGTTGAACATGCTCAACTTCGCCGTCCAGTGCTTTCGAGTTGCCGGCTGCATTGGCCGCTGCGGAAACCATGAAGGCACTCAGGATCCGTGTTCCGACGCCAGCCTGCTCTCCACTTTGGCCTGCCGAACTGAACACCATTGCTGCGCTGTGTTGAGCTTTCAGGCAGTCCGATGGGTCTTCAAGGTCGCCTGCGAGGCGCGTCTCGATGATCCACCTACTCATTCGGCCGCGAAGGTTCTTGTCTAGCAACGTCGGTCCCTTTCAGCGTTCGTTGTCGCCGCTTCTTCTATCACTGGGTCGCTGTGACTGGAATCGAGTTGAAGGCATGGCACCTCCCGCCCGCCTGCGGCGATCGGGACCGCGCTCTACTCGGCTCGCAAGCGAGCCTCCCCACGCCCTGCCCCCCTGCCCTCCCTGCGGCCTGATGCGTCGTCGGCCGTCTCCTCCGGAGCCATCCGCCGCCGCGGCGCGCATGGTCGTTCAGCGGGCCACGTCGCGGCCCTTCGGGTAACGATCGCTGTTGCGTGGCCAGCGGAACCGAAACAGCAGCCGTTGGCCGGGGGTTCGGACAAGCCGAACGCCCCTTGGTTGCACCAAGCTGCAACACCGTCCTCGGGGATTCGCCGCTTCGCGACGAACGCCGCTCGGACGGGCTTGATCCCGAACCAGCGCCCAAGGCATCGCCTGTCCGTCCCCCAACCGGTCGCGGCCTGATCGAACCTGACGGACCGCGCGGCCGGCGGTTCGGTCGCTGACGCTCCCCAACGACAAATACGGTTTCCACGCCCTACGGGCGCGGACCCTCCGCATTTGACGTTGCCCCCGGCCACCCGGCCCATCCTGATCTGGCCGTGCGATCGGCTGCGGGATGACGAACAAGCGATGCCCTGACGGGTCTGCTCGTAATAAAGAATAAGGATGCGCTAAAGCGCCATTATTATTGTTCCTAATTGATTTGCAATCAATTAGGGGTGTGCTCCCAACAACAGGAATCAAAACAAGCCGATGAAGAGGAGAGGGGCAAGAAAACAATTCATCGGAAATGCCAATAAACAATTAGATCGGAAGCGCCTTTAATTATATAAAGAGGGCAGAGGAAGCGAACGGCGCCCCTCCCCAAAGCCGGAAATGTTCGGCGCACCATTAGGAACTTGCCCAATGCTTACGACATATGACGAAATCGAATTGTTCGGCCTCACGGAAAACGGCGCGGACGATCTGCCAATCCCTCACGACGAGGACTTGCAAGGTCGTGCCGTTGGCGAAGCGTTCGACGCTCTTTTCGGCACTATCCAAGGCACTGGGCTTGCGTCCGAGGTGGAACCCCTCGCCCATGCCTTCGCAACCATGTTTCAGCGCCGCGCCGTATCGCTGGACCAAGCGGCAGACCGCCAGAAAATGAAGATTTCGGCCCTGATCCGGACGCAGGACGGCAGCGAGATCGCAGAGCAAGAGCTGGACCAAGCGACCCGCCTTTTCACCATCTTGCAGGAGAAGGCCGACGCCCTGAAGGTCATGGCCGAAACCGCCGCCGAACACTACGAGCGCGAAACCGGCGAGCATTACACGCCCGTCACCGGCGACCGGACCACCCGCCGCGCGATGGAAACCGGCGCAGTTTTTGAAGCCAAGAAGCTGCTAGAGCAGGCCGACAAGGACGAGGCGGAGCGCAACCGCGTCACCGGGACGAAAATCGCCGTGGCAGGCGCGTCCGACTGGATCGACAGTGCCGTGATCTGGCGGCGTCTGGACGTGGCCCGCGAGAAGTGCCCCGACATGGTGCTTTGCCACAAAGGGTCGCGAGGGGCCGAGAGGATCGCCGCAGCATGGGCGAAATCGCGCAAGGTGCCGCAAATCCTCTTCCGTCCGAACTGGGCCGCGCACAACAAGGCCGCGCCGTTCCGCGCAAATGACGAAATGCTGACCGCGAAGATCTCCGGCGTAATCCTCTTCGGCGGTGGCGGGATCGGCCTTAATCTGGGGCAGAAGGCCGAGGAAAAGGGCCTTCACGTTGCCCGGATCGAGGCCCCGGAGAAGGCCCGCGAAGCCTGACACGCAACCCGCAACCGGCAACAGGGCGGCCCGCGAGGGTCGCCCTTTCTCGTGCCCGTTGTCCAGGCGGATCGCAGCGCCTGGCCGTGGCTTGGCTCGTGCCAGGGTGTCCGGTCGCGGGCGGGCCGTGCCGACCCCCCCGCGACCGGACTGGCGCTATCCGCGCGGGAGCGCCTACGGCGCGGCAGCGAACGCATCGACGGATGGATGGTGCCACCGTCGCAGCCGAGGCGCAGAGCAAAGAAAAGAGGCGGCTGCGGGTGCCGAGGACTCCTCAGTATCGTAAGGATCGCACCATGACCGACAGCACACGCACCGATCGAAATCCGCCTCCGCCCCGCCGTCTCACCGAGACGCGCCGCGTGGAGCACCTCCGCTCGGACGGGACGGCTATCCGCATCCTCGTCTCTGTCGGTTACGCCGACGACGATCCGCTGCGGCCTATCGAGGTCTTCTACGCCGAAGGTTTCCGAAGCGGAGCCGATCTGGAGTTCCTGATGCAGGACGCATGTGTCCTCATCTCGATACTCCTCCAGCACGGCGTTCCGCCCGAGCGGATCGCCGCATCAATGGCCACACGCGAAGAGCCCGATGGCCAACCGACACCGGGTTCCCTTGCGGGAACTATCGCCACGGAATTGATGGTGCCGCCGGGCTGGGGCGAGGCTGAGAGCAAGGGCTGAACGGATTGACCGCGTGGCAGCGCGGCCGACCCTGCCTGTTGATGCCGCCTCTATGCTCGGCAATCCAGCGCGAGCGACCACATCGGAGACCTGCCATGACCGACGACCAGCCCCACCAAATCGACGACGCAGCTCTTGATCGCGAGGTCGATCACGAGATCCGCAGGCGCCGCGGACTCGACAACAACGCGCCCGCCATCTGCGAGGAAAGCCACGAGATCGAGGAGCGGTGTCGCCAGCGTCTTATCGCCGGGAAGTCGCTCACCGACTTCGACCTCGATGCCTTCCTTGCGGAAACGAAGCAGGCGACGAGTGCCGCTCAATCTCAAGACGAAGCGCACCGCATCGCCAAAGCCTTGCTCGATCGGAAGGTGCCGGACGAGGAATGGAACGACGTGGAGGCGGCGCTAATGCATCACGGCTTCCTCCCCGCAGACCCGCGGTTCGACTACGGCGACTGGTACGACAAGAGCGTCGGGACCACCAAGCCCGACTAACGCCGAGCGCGGCCCTTCGGGGCCGCTTTCTCGTTGCCACCGTCGCCCCGGCCTCGGCTTCGCGTGTCGGCCGGGGAACGGGCCTGGCGGCCCGTCGCGCAGTCGCGCGGCGTCGGAAACACGACTCGCAGCCGAGGCGGCCGCGACGGCTCCGGTCTGTCGCTACGCCGCCGATTGCGGTCCGGTCGGGATCGCGTACCGCGACCCTTCCTCCCCTCCATCGCCGTCTGCGCGTCAGCCCTCCACCGCGCGTCCACCGCCGGCTGCTGATCGAAAACGCACACACTGAGAGACGGAAGCATATCCTCCGGATGCGCTCCCAAAGCACGCCGCCTCAAGGATCGGGAAACTCTTCGGCACCGTCGCACGCCTGGTCGCGTCGTTCCCCCTTAGCAACCGCGAGATGCTGGCAATGGACCGCTCCGAAGACTTTCCCGCCCGGCGCCAGCGCCGGCGCTTCGCGTCCTTGACCCGGCGCGCTTCGGAATCGGGGGTCCGGCTATGCTCCGCATCTCAGCGTGAGCAGGCAACACAGGAGACCTACCATGTCCAACTTCGATCTTGCCGCCACTGTCGCCCACGTCGACGCCGCAGCTCAGCCCAAAGGCAACTTCGGCTGCGTCTATGAACTCTGGCAAGAAGCCCGCAACCGCGAAGCCTACGGCTTGCTCGGTAGCGTGCCGGACGCACACTACGACGAGACGGTGGCCGCCCTTAAAGACAAGGGCGTGATCGTCGAGTTGGACGAGCGACCCGAGGGGCTCTGCATGCACTGGCTTGACGCGATGACATGCCCTTGCGGATGTTTCGAGGGTGCCGAGCCGGAGCCGGACTGTCACGAAATTGCCGATCTAGACCTTGCCCAAGCCGAAGAAGACGAAGCCTCGGACTACGACACCGTTATCAACGACCTTCACGGTCGCTACGACGGGGAGGATGAACCTGACTGGGACGTCTTCGTGTCGATGCAACGCGGGCACCTTGAGGCCGCTTACATCGAAGTGGAGTCCCATCTGACTTGGGCGAACACCAGGCGGCACCGTCTCGGCCGCGAATTGCAGATCACTCGCGTCGCCGTCGCAGCGATGGGTCTACTGGCAATCGTCGGATGGATCGGCTGACGCCGATAGCGGCCCCTTCGGGGGCCGCTTTCTCGTTGCCATCGTCGCCCCGTGGCCGGACCTTCGGGAACTATCCCCCTAGCGGAACAAAGAAGGAACATGCTAGCCTCGATGGGTAAGATTTTTGACCACCAATGGCGAGTCGTGCGCTGGACTACGCCAAATGTGTTTCTCGCAGAGGTGGCACAGTGCAGCCACTTCGACGTCGCGTTCGCAGCGTGGGCCGCTGCGATGACGGCATGGCCGACCGACGAAGTGACCTTGCAGCATGGCATCCGCGTCATCAAACGTGGCAAGGCTGGCGAACAAACCTGAAGAGGGCGACCGCTAGTCTTGGGTTGGACGGCCAGCGGCAACTTCGGCCTGCTTTACCCGTTCTGCAAGCGCCTGCTTTTGGACCTCCCTATCGAGCCTGTCAGTGAGGACCGTCACCAGCGCGATGAACATCAGCACGGACGGCACCGCGAAGAGCCAACTCCACCGGTCGATTGACATAGAACCTCCCAACCAGTTCACCCGATCCGGATGCTTGTAGGTCCGTTCCTTCCCGATCCACGCAGCATAGGCAGCATAGAAAAGCGGGGTTGTCAGAACCGCCAAGATCAACGCCGCTGCGATGAGAATCCAGCCACAGATTTGCACAAGCGTGTCCGAGGACAGAACGATGGCAGACACCGCCTGCGTACCGAGAACACCAGCCACACCCAACCCGGTTGCGCCTTGCAGAAGCCGTTTGTGGAGAAGCTCGTAGCCTTCGAAATGTTTCTCGACATCGGGCCTCAGTTTGAAGCGGTCCGCCCGCGTGTTGTCCTCCGCTCCGGGCGTTGCGGTCTCATCGTTCGTCATCGGCTTTCTCCTGCCAGTTTCACTACGGAGGACTTGGGAGGATCGCGTGAAAAGCGGAAGAACTTTCTGACGTAGTATCGTCGTGGCCCCTCACGCCCGGCTCTCGCCGGCCGTGACCGCGCTCTACTCGGCCCGCAAGCGGGCCTCCCCACGCCCTGGCCCCCTGCCCTCCCTGCGGCCTGATGCGTCGTCAGCCGTCTCCTACGGAGCCGGCCGCCGCCGCGGCCACATGGTCGGTCAGCCGGCCAGGTCGCGGCCTTTCAGGTAACGATCGCTGGCGCGGGAGCAGGTGCAGACCTGACGCACAGTCGGCGCCGCCGATCACGGCTCAAATGAGGCCGGGGGAACCGCCTGCTGCCTGTTCGGGACCCCCGACCCCAACCGCCCCTTTGGGGAGGGCAGACCCGGTAGATAGGAAACCGGCCGCCTCCGGCGCAACCCTCATCGACCGCACTGGACAGCTCCAGCCGCAGGCCGCTTCGCGGCCAAACAGGAAGGGCAGGTTCGGAGAAAGGAGAGAGGCGGCCTCGCTGGGAGTGATCCGGTCTGGATCAAGGAAACCTCATCACGGAGAAGACGATGCCCCCAGATTTCCCAGCCGATCTCACCGCCCGGATCAACCCGGCGGATCCGAGTGGCATGATCCTGTCGATGGCGGATTTGCGTGCAAGAGCATCCGGCATCGAGGTCGCGATCGACGCGGCGCTTGCCTACGAACTGCGCCACCGCGAACAGGCTCTCGCCGTTCTAAACTCCGGCGAGCAGCACGAGGACATCGTTGAGATAGCCGGTATTGAGCGCATGACCGAAGCAATGATCGACCGGCTCCATGCGTTCCGTGCACGGCTTCGGGACAGCACCGATATGCAGGACGTCGCGTTCGACTACGGCTTCGCCAGCCGGATCTTCAAGAACATGCCCTGCGCGCCTACCCGCTCAGGTCAGATTCCGCCTCAACCCGCATAGTGGCGCCTCCCGGCCTTCTATCGACGGCCGGGACCGCGCTCCCCTCGGCCGGCAAGTCGGCCTCGAGGATCGCTTGCGCTGGCTGGACCTGACCACAAGCCACTCGTCTGCCTTCGCTGTGTGATGGCGCGTCCGACTCACAGCATGTGGACAGCTCCAGCCGCAGGCCGCTTCGCGGCAAATCAGGAAGGGCCGGTTCGGAGAAAGGGGAAAGGCAGCTTCGCTTGGGGTGATCCGGTCTGGATCAGGAAACCCTCATCACGGAGAAGACGATGCCCCTGCACATGACGACCATTGAGGACGTGGATCGCTACGAGCTGGCCACAATCCTTGCCGCCCTACGGCTGCTCCAGCAAACCCCTGCCCTGCCCCCGGAAATCGAAGAGATCGCGACCGAGGAAGGTGACTTCGAGCGGATCGACGACGAGAAGATCGACGCGCTTTGCGAGCGGATCAACGCAGTATGCGAGTATCCGTGGCGCGATGTGACCGAGGGCGATGCCGAGACTGTCGCGCTCGAGGCCCGTGTCGCCGGCCTGTTTGAAGGGAGCGTGTGATGATCCGTCAATACAACAGCCAGCGTCACCGTCGCGTCGAGATCGGTGGCCGCATGCGCCGGGTCGGCACTGTCGCCGTAGGAACGATCGTCCTCATCCGAGGCCGCAAGCTGCAAGTCGAGGCGTGGCTTCCGCGCGACTACAGCGCATGGGAACGCGGCGGATTCGTCAACAAGCGCATCGCCGGGGGACATATCGCCCAGGTGCGCGAACTGGCGACCGGGCGCGTTGGAAATCTCTCCGACGCCTTCCTCGTTGATGCTGTCTCGATCCGAACCGACGAGCCGAACGGCCGGGCACTCCAGCGCCTTGCCCCAATTCGCGCCGAGCGCGCGA
>NZ_JBELKF010000144.1:0-5355 GCF_042089775.1 Palleronia sp. | reverse complement strand
GCAGCGGCGCCACCACCGCCCACATCTCATCGGGCACAAGCTCATGTCTCATGCCCAGAGAATCCACGAGACAAGGATAGGTTTCGTTAGGCGCTCTTAACATGGCACCCATGCCGCGAGTGCCCGACCAGATCTGGTAGATGGGGATCAGCAGTCGCGCCCGGCCCCACGTGGCCTCAACCTTCTCGTCATGAGGATGTTTGCTGCGCCGAGGCAGAGGCTATCTCGTCAACGGGCGCGATCTTCAGTCCATCCCGCCGCCGAGCCGGAAGACTACGTTCATTGAGGTCGAGCCGCTGTGCCGGCACCTACCAGGCATATTCTTGCGCGAAGAAACGAAGCGCCACGGCCATCATCCGCTCGGTGATCCATTCACCGGGGCAAGGATGGCCACCCGCATGATCGCTCCCACCCTGCGGGATCAAATCAAAGGCATTCGGTGCACGGTCGCGGAATCTTTCGGGATCGAACGTTTCCGGCGCGTCCCACAGACGGGGATCGTGATTGGTGCCCTAGATAGCGAGCAGCACCAGTCGGCGATTGGGAATGTGGTAGTCCTTCCAGTCGAAATCTTGGCAGGTTCGAGCGCCGACCATCGAACGGGTAATGGCGGCGCACCTCCATCACAAAGCGACGGACTTCTCGATCGTCACGCAGCGCGGCAGCCCCCTGCGCCAGCGCGTGGACCACGTAAACCATACAGACCCCGACCGCCGTGAGCGGCCGCAGCACGTTGAGAAGCTCGACAGCGGCGATGGGCTCGGGCAGCAAGCGGCCTTGCTCGTCGTGGCAACGTGGCACCTGCGCAAACGCGCTGCCGGTGGGCGGTATCAGCGCACCTTCACCAGGTCTCCCGCCCAGCCCTCGGCCCGCTGGCGTCCGGCGCGGCGCCGCCAATAGCGAGGTCCGGCCGCGCCGTCGCGCTCGAACATCATGCGCATCTCCTCAGCGCGACGCGGCCGATCCGCGGTCCCGGGCACGCCGCTCCATTCAAAGGCCGCCTCGGCGCAGGTCCGTATCAGCTCTGAATGAAGGGTTGCCTCCCCCCTGCGCGCCAGCGCGTCAACGCCTCGCGCAGCCGCCGGGCAAGGATGCGCTCCATGAGTTCCATGCGTTCGCGGCTCATCAAACCCAGATGCATGGCTTTGCACAACACATGGGTCTCGCCGTCGAGGCTCTGCACCCCGCATGCCGATCACTTGCTCCAACAGCAACCGCGCCCCGAACAGATCGGTGCCATGCGCATCGCAGCTTTTCGACACGAAGCGATACGGGTCACGTCGCAACGCCAGCGTGCTGTCGATCAATTTCTCCTTCGGAATCCGCATCAACTGCCTTTGCTCACGTTCTTGCGCGCATGTATGTCGCTTACGTCATCCGGCGATCCGGGCCTTTCTCACGGCGGATGGCCGCAGGGCTTCATGGCGCCAGCCGCATCGATATCATGCCCGGCGGATGCAGTGCGGCACTTTACGTATTCCTGCTGCGAGACCATGCCGTCGCCGTCGCGATCCATCTCCGCGAAGTCCGATCCGGCCTGCTGCGCCGCGTCGCCCTCGGACGAATAGTCGGCGGTGCAGAACGAGCCGTCGCCATACCCCCCTTCATCCTGCGATTGCCCAGCGACGGTGATCTCGGGGCCTTGTGCCTGCAGATCGGCGCGGATCCGCGTCATCTCCTGGCGCCGCAGCTCCTGCTCGATCTGCGGGCGGATCAACTCGAGCGGTGGCACCTCGCCCTGCGATTTCTGGGTGATCTGCTCATAGGCGGTGTTCACGGTCTCGTCGCTGGTGGCATCCGCCATCTCCCGCCGCAGCCAGAACTGCACCAGCGCGTTCTCCTCGACTTCTGCATGAGTCTGCTCGGCCATCTCCGCAAAGTCCGGATCGTCGGCAAATTTCTTACTGCGGGCGCGGTCGATAATCAACTCGCGCAGCACGAGTTGCTGCAGCGCCATCGGCAGCAGCATCTCGGCAAGCTGCTCGCGCATCGGCTGCGGCAGAGCGCCGATCGCGTCTGAGCCGAGAATCTCGGCGCCGCCCACGGTGACCACGACCGCACCGGGACCGCCCATCGCGCTTTCGGTCAGCGCGGTGTCGGTCTCGGCGATGTCGGAGGCGTCGGTCTGCTCGATCTACTCCTGAGTGATCTGACCCTGCGGCCCCTCATCCTGCTGGGCTGTGGCGGGTGTGACCCCCACGGGAAACGTCAGCAGCGCGACAAACGCAGTGGAGCGGGCAAATACGACACTAAGCCCCATGTCTTGTCCCCCTTCTCCATGATGCTGCCCCAACGACAACCCTCACCGGCTGTTCCACCATCGTGATGACCGGCCCGCGAGCGTGCGGCAGGGCACCGAGCGGAACGCGATCCGACCTCTGCGGTTGGGCCGCTGAAAAGCGGAAATGACTTAAGAGGAATTTTCCCAGACCCCTCCATCTCTGGACATCGCTCCACCGCATCGTTTGTCCGCAAGTGGATCTGAAGAACCTCCTTTAGCCGACAAAAAGGACCGCATCATGTCAGACACTGTCGCCGACTTCATGCTCGACCGCCTTCGGACGTGGGGTGTCACCCGCATCTACGGCTATCCCGGTGACGGCATTAACGGCCTCACCGCGGCCTTGGGACGTACCGACGAAATCGAATTCGTGCAGGTTCGCCATGAGGAAAGCGCGGCCTTCATGGCATGCGCTCATGCCAAGTGGACAGGCGAGGTAGGCTGCTGCCTTGCCACCTCCGGTCCCGGGGCGATTCACCTCTTGAATGGGCTCTACGACGCCAAGCTCGACCATCAGCCGGTCGTTGCAATCGTCGGTCAGCAGGCTCGGGCTGCACTTGGCGGCAATTATCAGCAGGAAGTCGACCTCACCACGCTCTTCAAGGATGTGGCGGGTGAATATGTCCACCAGATGGCCGCGCCAGCTCAGGCGCGCCACCTTGTTGACCGCGCCCTGCGGATTGCCAAGTCGCGCCGCTCAGTCACTAGCATCATTG
Source organism: Palleronia sp. (assembly GCF_042089775.1). NCBI lineage: Bacteria > Pseudomonadati > Pseudomonadota > Alphaproteobacteria > Rhodobacterales > Roseobacteraceae > Palleronia > Palleronia sp. The sequence continues at coordinate 2,358 of NZ_JBELKF010000144.1, read as the reverse complement.
TACCCAATGACCTGCAGGAGGCCGACGCCGTCGAGAAACCCTCGCGCGCGCATGGCACCGTCCATAGCGGTGCGGGCTATTCTGCTCCACGGGTGGTGCCGCAGGAAGCCGATCTGAAGCGCGCCGCCGAGGTGTTGAACGCCGGCAAACGTGTCGGCATTTTGGTGGGAGCGGGCGCCATCGGCGCTGCCGATGAGGTGTGCGCGGTGGCCGAGGCGCTGGGAGGCGGGGTCGCCAAAGCACTTCTCGGCAAGGCCGCATTGCCCGATGATCTGCCGTTCGTCACCGGCTCCATCGGGCTTCTCGGCACCGAGCCCTCGGACTGGATGATGCGCCATTGCGACACCTTCCTGATGATCGGATCGCGCTTTCCTTATTCGGAGTTCCTACCAAAGGAGGGACAGGCGCGCGGCGTGCAAATCGACATCGATCCTACCATGATGTCGATCCGTTACCCCATGGAAGTGAACCTCGCTGGCGATGCCTCCGCTACGCTCCGCGCCCTCCTGCCGCTGCTGGAACATAAGCAGGACCGCACCTTTCGCGGTCATATCGTGCAGAAGGTGGAGCAGTGGTGGCAAGACGTCGAGACTCGTGCAATGCAGGAGGCGGATCCCGTCAACCCGGAACGGTTGTTCTGGGAACTTTCGCCGCGCTTGCCCGATGACGCCATCATCTCAGCCGATAGCGGCTCTTCGGCAAACTGGTACGCCCGCGCGATCAAGGTCCGACCGGGCATGAAGGCGTCACTTTCGGGCACGCTCGCCACGATGTGCCCCGGCATGCCCTATGCCGTCGCTGCCAAGTTCTGCTTTCCTGATCGGCTTGCGGTGGCCTTCGTCGGTGACGGTGCGATGCAGATGCTGGGCATCACCGATCTGTTGACTGTGGCCAAATACTGGCGCAACTGGTCCGACCCGCGCCTCGTCGTCTGCGTCCTCGGCAACCGCGACCTGAACCAGGTGACTTGGGAATTGCGTGCGATGGGCGACAGCCCGAAAGTGCCCAAGACACAGGACGTACCGGTCTTCGACACCGCCGAATACGCCAAGCTTCTCGGCCTCAACGGGATCCGTGTCAGCACCCCCGATGCCGTCGGCCCCGCCTGGGACGCGGCGCTGGCCGCCGATCGTCCAACCGTCATCCACGCCGATGTCGATCCTAACGTGCCGACCCTGCCGCCGCACATCACGCTGGAGCAGGCCAAATCTTATGCCAGTGCACTAGCGCAGGGCGATCCCGACACCAGCGGCATCCTGTGGCAGACCTTCAAACGGGTTTTCAGCTAGGGCACGCACCATCCATTCCCTTGATGCTCAAGGGAGGGCACGAGCATGATCAAACACGCAAGCCGCGCCGTGGAAGACCAGATGTTCGATGCCGCGGGCGTCGCGGGCGCTCTGCGACGCTGGGTGCCGCTCGGCGCGACCGTGGCTGAGAATTGGACGCGAGAGCGGCGGATCCTCGGTGTCGCGCGGGCGGCGCGACCGCCTACCCGGCATGGCAGTTCGACCAATTCGCTCGGCGGATGATTGCGAACGCAGCGGAACCTGCCGATGGAAGCATCGGTTGCGCCTGCAGAACTGCCCCGCGCCGGAGACATCCCATGGACGCACTCCTCCACAAGCTCATCGCTCTTATTCCCATCTGCGGGCCTCGATCGCATGAGGGCTATACCGGCTGCACAAGAATGATCGCGGCTCGGTCGGTCGGTGTCGTCTGATGGGCCTTTTCGAAGGCCTGCCGCTGACCGCCAACATTGCGGTGTTCATCGTCGCAGCGATCATCGTCTGGATCGCCGGCTCCCGGCTTTCCCTCTATGCAGACGCTATCGCACGCCGTACCGGGATCGGTCAGGCGGCTTTGGGCGTGCTGCTTCTGGGTGGCGTTACCTCGCTGCCGGAGATCGCTGTGGCTGGCAGCGCCGCCATCTCGGGCGCGGGAGCGCTGGCGGTCAACAATCTCCTGGGCGGCTTCACCATGCAGGTTGCGATCCTCGCCGTTGCGGATGCCGTCTATCGCCGCGGCGCTTTGACCACCGCCGTGCCGGACCCGACGGTGATCCTACAGGGCACCCTCGGCATCGTGCTGATGGCCTTCGTAATTATCGGCATTGCCGTGGGTGACGTACCAGTGCTCGGTGCCGGGATGTGGTCTTGGATCATCTTCGGCAGCTTTCTCTACGCGTTGCGGCTGGTCACACGGGCGGAGGGTAATCTCGACTGGGAGGTGGTCGGCCAGCCACCGGCCGAGGATCTACCCAACATCGAACATCCGGACATGTCGTCGCGCCGCCTTACCATTGTAGCGCGACATCGCAGTTGACGGCTTAGCGACATCGCAGGTGGTTGACGGTGA
>NZ_JBELKF010000041.1:0-31138 GCF_042089775.1 Palleronia sp. | reverse complement strand
CCGTGAATCATGCGGGCCGCACAGCCTCAACCTGATTAATGGGTCCTGAGCCTAATCTAGCGGCGGCTCAACGAGTTGACCCGCCGCTAGCTGACACCGTTCGCCGCCATAGCTGGGAGGTCAGTCCAAGCGTCTCGAGAGACATCTCGCGAGCGCGGCAAAGCTGTCCTCCACCGAACCGCCCTCAAACTGACCGATGAAAGTGTCCAGCTTCGGCCATGCTTGTATTGCGGCATCCACCGTTCGATCGCTCCCCGACGCGTACAGCCCCGCCTGAATCATCATTTCTGCCTTTTCATAGGCTCCTATGAGGCGGCGCGCTTCCTGAATGAGCGTGTTCTCCTGCGGGCCGGCTGCGTCGGGAAGCGAGCGGGAAACTGATCTCACCAGATCGATCGCAGGAAATCTGCCCCGTTCGGCGATCCCGCGATCAAGCACGATATGCCCGTCAAGAACACCGCGGAGTGCGTCTGCCACAGGGCCTTCCATATCACTGCCGGCCACGAGAACAGTGAAGACTGCGGTGATGTCGCCCTGTCCTTCGACGCCCGGACCGGCGCGCTCGCAGAGAGAGGCCAGTTCTGTCGCCATCGACGCTGGGAAACCGCCCAGGCTGGGAGCCTCGCCGCGAACGGCGGCGACCTGACGGTGAGCCTCGGCATGACGTGTGATCGAGTCCGCCAACAGCAACACGTGCTTGCCCTCGTCGCGGAATGTTTCCGCCACGGCCAGGGCGGCGGGAAGGCAGCGCGCGCGGGACGACGCCGGAGCATCAGCGGTTGCAGCGACGACGACGGTGCGCGCCATGCCTTCTGGTCCGAGCACGCGGCTGACGAAGTCCCGTACCTCGCGACCGCGCTCGCCGATCATGGCGAAAATCACCACATCGGCCTCGATCCGCCGCGCGAGAGTTCCCAGAAGCGTCGATTTGCCGACGCCGGAGCCGGCAAAGAGGCCGATCCGTTGCCCGCGCACCAACGGAAGAAGCGTATTCATTGCCCGCAACCCAGTCTGCACGCGGGCGCCCAGCCCGCGCCGGTGCACAGCGTCAGGAGCGGCGCCTGTCAGAGCGCGGCTAGTCAGACCCGGGAGAAGCGCGCGCCCGTCCAGCGGCCGTCCTTGCGGATCAACCACGCGTCCGATCCACCCGGCGTGCGGAGAAATTGACAAGGGTCCCAGCAGCGCCGCGGGATCTCCTGGGCGCAGGCCATTGACCGAACCGTCGGGGATGGCGGCCAGCACCTGCCCATTCGCCGAAACGATCTCGCCCTCGCACGAGAAACCTTGGCGTCCTATGCGGACGCGGTCGCCGATCGCGGCATGGCTGGACAATCCGGACATGCGCACAGCGCCGCCGTCGATCCCCTCGATCCGGCCCAGGGGGCGGTCCAGATGGGCCGCCGCGAGGGCGGCGGTTACGTTCTCGTATCCGGCAAGGGTCATGCGTCCGCTCCGTTCAATTGCACTCAACCTTTCATAAAGGAATCACCGTTAAGCCTTCGTTGAACCCGAACCACGGAGGATCCGATGGGCACGCTGGGCCTCACATCCATGGCGCACGACTTGGCCGCGCATTCGGCCGCACGGACGTCTCACATCGCAAAGAACGTCGCGAACGCCGACACGCCTGGCTATCGGGCGAAGGATCTTCCTCGCTTTTCCGAAGAGATGGATCGCGCCATCGTCATGCGTGCCACGCGTTCCGGCCACATCCAGCCGGATGCCGCGCCTGGCAACATCCGCCCAATCGAGCGTGGCGGAGAAGTCTCACCGAACGGCAACGACGTCTCGCTGGAGACCGAGATGATGGAGGCCGCTTCGGCGCGGCAGAGCCACGAAATGGCGATCTCGGTCTATTCCAGCGTGCGCGGGATAATGTCAGCCGCGCTCGGCAGAGGGAGGTAAACCATGAGTGACGTACTCGGAACCATGGGTATTTCGTCCAGCGGCATGCAGGCGCAGGCCCAGCGTTTGCGGCACGCTTCGGAGAACATCGCCAACGCCGACACGCCCGGTTATCGGCGCAAGACGATTCCATTCCGCGAGCTCGCGGACGGCGGCGTCGAGGCGGGACGTGTGCGCCTTGATCGGCGCGAACTGCCACAGGTCTACGAGCCCGGGCACCCGATGGCGGACGAATCGGGGTTCTATCAAGGCTCGAATGTCGATCTCGTGATCGAACTGGCCGACGCGCGCGAGGCGCAGCGGTCCTACGAGGCTAACCTCAAGATTTTCGACCAGTCCCGTCAGATGGCTCTCGGCCTGCTCGAACTGCTCAAGCGCTAATCAACATTTCGGAGATCCAGAATGGATATCAACGCAGCATTCGCCGCCCAACGCTACGCGGCGGCCCGACCCGCGACGACCCCGGAACCGGCTGTCCAGGCCGCTACCGAGGCCGTGCAGACCTTTGCCGAGACCATGCAGGCAGGCGAGGACACCGCGCGGGCCGCAATGACCGGCGCGGCCGATCCCAATGCGCTGGTCCGTTCCCTCGGGCAGGCGAAGTTTGCAGTCGAGACGGCCGTGACCGTGCGCGACAAGGTGGTCGAGGCCTACCAGGAAATCCTCCGGATGCCGGTCTGAGCACATGCTCACCGAGGGGATGTTCTATGACGCGCTCCGCCAGGGGCTCTGGGTCACGGTCGAGTTGTCGGCACCGATCCTGACGGTCGCGCTCGTTTCGGGCCTCGTCATCGGCCTGTTCCAGGCTCTGACATCGATCCAGGAGATGACGCTGACCTTCGTGCCGAAGCTCATCGCGATCGGTGCGGTCTTCTGGGCCACCATGGGCCTCATGACCCGCACCCTCTTGGCCTACTTCGAGACGGGCATCATTCCGCTCATTGCAGGAAGCTGACATGGATAACTCCGTCTATACCACGCTGACCAGAATGTCGGGGCTGGCGCGGGAAATGCAGACAATCGCGAACAACATCGCGAACGCGTCGAGCCACGGCTACCGCAAGGAAGGCATCATCTTTTCCGAGTACGTCGCCGCGCTCGAGGATGCGCCTTCGCTCAGCATGGCTGCCGGGCGGGTGCGCCATACGTCGCAACTGCAGGGCGGAGTGGAAAATACGGGCGGCGCCTTCGACTTCGCGATCCAGGGCGAGGGGTTCTTCCTCGTCGAGACGCCGGATGGCGAGGCGCTGACGCGCGCGGGCAATTTCCTTCCGAACGCCGCAGGGGAACTGGTCAATCCTGAAGGGATGCGCCTCCTCGACGCCGCTGGCGCACCGGTCTTCGTGCCGCCCGATGCCACCGAGGTTTCCCTTTCAGCCGACGGGACGCTTTCGGCGAACGGTCAGCCATTGGCCGAGATCGGTCTCTGGGCGCCCGAACGGCCCGAGGACGTGACCCGGCGGGGCGGCCTGCTGTTCGGACTCGAGAACCCGCCGGTGCCCGTCGAGGGCACGACACTCCTTCAGCGCCATCTCGAGAAATCGAACGTAGATCCCGTGGCCGAGATCAGCCGAATGGTCGAGGTCCAGCGCGCCTACGAGATGGGCCAGAGCTTTTTCGATACAGAGGACCAGCGCATCCGCAACGTCCTCACCACCCTTGGACGATAGGAGGCTATAATGCGTGCCCTGTCCATCGCCGCCACCGGCATGAGCGCTCAGCAGATGCGGGTCGAAGTCACGGCCCACAACCTCGCCAACATGAGCACCACGGGCTACAACGCTCGCCGCGCCGAGTTCGCCGACCTGCATTACGAGCAGGTTCAACGCGCCGGCACTCTGTCCTCGACCTCTGGAACCGAGCTGCCCACCGGCGTTCAACTCGGCCTCGGGTCCCGCGCGTCTGCCGTCACGATGGAGATCGCGCAGGGCACGCTGAAGCAGACCGGGGGCGATCTGGACGTTGCCATCGAAGGGCGCGGTTATATCGAGGTCACTCTGCCGTCCGGCCAGTCGGGATACACCCGCGACGGCGCGCTGAAGCGCACCGGAGACGGCCTGATCGTCAACTCCGAGGGCTATCCCGTCGCCCCCGACATCACGATCCCCGACGACGCCACCTCGATCGCGATCAATCCCGATGGCGAGGTCTATGCCTATTTCACCGGCGAGCCCGAGCCCGAGCTTCTGGGCCAGCTGAACCTCGTCGGCTTTTCCAACGTGAAGGGGCTCGAGGCCATCGGCTCGAACCTGCTGACCGAAACGGCGGCGTCCGGGCCGCCGATCGCCGGTGCGCCGGGCACGGACGGGCTGGGAACGTTCCGTCAGGGTTATCTCGAGGACAGTTCGGTTGATCCAGTCCGCGAGATTACCAAGCTGATCGAGGCGCAGCGTGGCTATGAGCTGAATTCAAAGGTCATTACCGCCGCCGACCAGATGATGAGCGCGACGACGCAGATCCGATGATCCGTCTGGCCCTCATCCTCGCGCTGGTCGCCCCGCCCGCCCTGGCCGACATCGTCGTGGCCGCCCGCACGATCCGTGCCAACTCGATCATCGGCCCGGCGGATGTTTCGGCAACGCCGGGCGATGCCGGCGGCTTTCTGGCGGACCCGGCCGAGGCCATCGGCCAGGAGAGCCGCGTCACGCTCTACGCCGGTCGGCCTGTCCGCCCGGGTGACATCGGCCCGCCCGCCCTGATAGAGCGCAATCAGATCGTGACCCTGCACTTCGTCACGGACGGCCTGAGCATCTCGACCGATGCGCGTGCGCTTGATCGTGCGGGCAGCGGCGATCGGCTGCGCGTAATGAACCTGTCCTCGCGGACCACCGTGATCGGCGAAGTTGCCGAAGACGGCAGCGTCCATGTCGGCCCCGGAGGCCCGCAATGAAGCACATCATCTTTCTCGCCTGCCTCGGCGTTACGGCCTGCGGCCAAACCACAGGCATCGGCGTTCCGCCGGCCCTGACCCCGGTGGCCGAGAGCCCCGAACTGGTTGCAATGCAGAGCCCGCGCTTGCCTGAACGGCCCGAACCCTTGAGTCCGGCGGCCAGCGCGTCGCTCTGGTCCGGTGACAGGGCTTCGCTTCTCGGGACGCGCCGGGCCGAAACCCGCGGCGACATCGTCACCGTCATCATTGAGATCGACGATGAGGCCGAGTTCTCGAACAGCTCAGACCGCTCGCGGTCGGGGAGCGAGACGATGGCTGTACCGAACCTGGTCGGGATACCCCAGCGCCTCGGCGGCCGACTACCCGAGGGGGCAACGTTCGACGATGCCGTTGGCCTCACGTCCAACAGCAAGTTCAAGGGCGACGGCAACACGACTCGGAATGAACGTCTGACCCTGCGGGTCGCGGCCACGGTGACCGAGATCCTTCCCAACGGCAGCTTCGCGATCGAGGGCCGCCAAGAGGTGCGCCTGAACTACGAGCTGCGCGAGTTGGTGGTGACCGGCTTCGTCCGCCCGGAGGATATCTCGCGCCGCAACGAGGTGCTCTACGACAAGATCGCCGCTGCGCGGATTTCCTACGGCGGGCGCGGGCAGATTACCGACGTGCAGCAGCCGCGTTACGGCCAACAGGTCGCCGAAAAGCTCCTTCCCTTCTGAGGTATTCCCATGACCAAGCTCCTTCCGATCGTTCTGGCGCTTGTCGGGCTTGGCAGTGGCGTGGGCGCAGGTTTCATCCTGCGCCCGTCGCTCGATCAGCCGGACGCAGTGCATGAGGCTGCGGCCGATACCCGCGCCGGCGAAGCCGGAGAGGACAAGGCAATTCCCGTCGCCGATCATGCCAACGAGCCCGTCGGGGACGGTGTCTTCGTCAGGTTCCAGAACCAGTTCGTCATCCCGCTGATCGCCAACGGCGAAGTTGCGGCGATGGTGGTGATGACCCTGAATCTGGAGGTCGATCCAGGCGTTGATGCCCGCGCGCTCGAACGAGAGCCGCGCCTTCGCGACCGCTTCCTGCGCGTGATGCTCGATCATGCCGCGACCGGCGGGTTCGACGGCGTTTTTACATCGAACGGTCAAATCAATCGGCTGAAGACCGCGCTGATCGAGACCGCCAGCCAAGAGATTGGTGCTGGCGTGCGCGACGTGCTGATCCTCGATATGAACAAGCAGGCGGTCTAGCGATCCGCCTGCGCCAGGCGCGTCGCCACATCGGCGCGCCCAAATGCCCGCCGCGCCACCCTGAGCGCGGCGTCGTGCTGTGCGAGAAGCGCTGCAAGTTGCCGGTTGAGGCGTATGAGCTCGGCCTCGCTCGCGGCCTGCCAGGCCAGTTCCGCCCCCGATACCCTTGCCAAGTCCAGATCCCCGGAAGCCACACGTGCCTCGCGCGCCTCGGTCAGGCGTGCGATGTCGCCGCGCAGGCGCGAGACCTGGGACAGGATCGCCTCGACCTTGGATAGTTCGCGATCCCGCACCATGCCAGCCAGCTTCGCCAGGTCGCCCATGCGCCCGTTCATCGTGCGCGGGCTTTCTGGCGCATGCTCTCGGCAAAGCGGATTGCCACGGCCACGGCGGCATAGTGATCCGGCGCGATCTCTGCGCCGATCTCGGTCGTGGCATGCAGCGCCCGCGCCGTCGGCGGATCGGAGTGGATCGGCACGCCAGCCTCAGTGGCGATTTCACGAATGCGCAGGGCGACTTCGTCGACGCCCTTGGCCACGCAAATCGGCCCACCGGCGTCGGTGCGCGACCATTTCAGTGCCACCGCATAGTGGGTCGGGTTCACCACCACCACACTCGCCTCCGGCACGTCTCGCATCATCTGGTTCATGGCGATCTCCATGCCCCGCTGCCGGCGTTGTTGCTTCGTGTGCGGGTCGCCCTCGGCGTCCTTGTGTTCGTCTTTCATCTCCTTGAGCGACATGCGGTTTTTGCGCATATGCTCTGCCCGCTGCCACAGCAGGTCGACGATGCCGAGCGATGCGGATACGCCGAGTACGACCCACAGAAACCCTGCCGTGATCTCAAGCCCATGCGCCGCAGCTTGGGGCGGTTCGAGCCGGATGAGCGCGAGAATTTCCGGCAAGCTCTTTGCAATGTACAAAAACAGCCCGACCGAGTAGATCGCGAGCTTCACAAAGCTCTTGGCGAATTCGAACAATCCCGCGCGGCCGAATTTCTGCATGGCGTTCGACAGCGGCGAAATCCGGTTAAGCTTCGGCTGCAGTTTCGTGCCCGAGAACGTGAGGGCCTGCTGACCTAGGATGGACAGGAGCGCGAAGCCGAAGGGCAGCAAGATCCAGGGCATGAGCGCGACGCCGACTTCGCCGATCATGGCGGAACTGGCAACGGTTTGGCCTCGCTCGCCCCCGGCGAGGATGAACGCGCCGGACAATCCCCCTCCGATGGATTGCAGACTGGACCCGCCGAGGGCTGTCGCCGTCAAGACGATCCCTGCATAGCCCGCCGCCGTGATGAGGTCGTTGGACTTTGGGATTTCACCCTTCTTCCGGGCGTCGTCGAGCTTCTTTTGACTTGGCTCCTGGCTTTTTTCGCTGTCGTCATCGCCCTGGCTCATGGAAGATCTCCCACCGGATTGGCAAGAAACGTGTCCATCGCCCCGATCCAGACCTGGAGCATCAGGGGCAGGGAGATTGCGAGCAGTAGCAAGCCTCCCATCGTGATGGCCGGGGCGCCGACGAATGCGACCATGAGCTGGGGCATGGCGCGATTGATGACGCCGAGCGTCAGGTTGTAGAGGAGCGACGTGATTACGAAAGGCATTGCCAGTCCGAAGCCGAGGGCGAAGGCACGTGCCACGCGGGCGACGCCCCAGGTCAAAAGATCACTGGGCACCGGCAGCTTCCCCGGCGGCATCAATTCGTAGGAATAGATGAGGTACTGTGCGATCTTCACGTGAAGCCCGAGGATCACGGCAATCGCGAGGCCGGCGACCACCATGATGTGGCCGATCGCCGGCTGAGGATCGACACCTGCGCCGCCCATGATCTGGGAGATCGAGACCGACTGAGCCGCCATCGTGCCTGCGATCTGCAGAGTGATGATAAAGAGGCGCAGAACCGCACCGAGGGCGAGTCCGATGATTGTCTCGCTCAGCAACAGTCGACCGGCGACTTCCTGGGCGGACAGGGCGGGTAGTTCGCCGACGACCGAGGGAGCGACGACGGCGGTGAACCCGAACGCGACCATAAGCTTGATCCGCGCCGGGACCGTCTGTTCGCCGAAAGCAGGAAGAAGCGCCATGGCTGCTCCGACTCGAAGGAAGACCGCGAAGGCAGCCAAGGCCGTGGGCCCAGCGAGTTCTGTCAGAGCGGTCAGTGCTGCGATCATGCTGGCACGGTTCCGACGAGGCTCGGCCGCGCCTCTGTCCCGAGTTCTTCGAAACTGAGAACGGGATTTGCCAGCCCCTTTGCCGAAAGCACCATCCGCAAGAAGCGCCGGCGGCGCGCGGACGTCACGAGCGCCGGGAAGATGCCACGTTCGGCAGCCTCGGCCAAAGCATCGGCGGTTCCCTCGGCCAAACGGTTGAAGGCGTCCGGCGGCAGGGCGACATTGGCCTCACCAGGGTCCCCGGCCAGCTGGTGCTGCGCGAAGGTCTGCTCCCATTCCGGATCAAGTTGCACGAGCGGAACAGTCCCATCGGCCCGCGTCAGCTCGGCAATCAACTGGAAACTCAGCCGTTGGCGCACGATCTCGCAGATACCTTCGGGCGTGGCGGCCTGTTGGCGACCTTGCGCGATCGCCTCGAGTATGAGCGGCAGGTTCCGGATCGAAACGCGCTCTTCCAGAAGTAGCCGGAGGACTTGCAGCAACAGCTCGGTCGGCACCTTGTCCGGCACGAGTTCGTCGATCAGACGACGATTTGCGTCGGCGCGCGCTGGATCCGACAGGTTAGTGAACTCGTCCAGCAGGCGCCGCAGCGTCTTCAGGGTCATCAGCCTGTGAAAATTGCGCTTGATGACTTCAAGCAAATGGGTTGCGAGGACTTCGGCCGGGCTGACCGTGGTCAGGCCCGCTGTCGCGGCCTGATCCTGTTCGCCGGCCTCGATCCACCGGGCTGGCGCGCCATAAACCGGCTCGGCCACGTCAGTCCCAGGTGGCAGAGCGGTCGGTGAGCTGTCCGCGGTCAGCGCGAGAATGTGGCTTGGCATCAGCCGGTCCCGCACGCGCTCCACGCCGTGGATGCGGATCACGTAGGTTCCGCTTGGCAGGCCCGGGTCGTCGGTCAGTCGAATCTCCGGAAGCACCAGACCGAAGGCGCGAGCGACGTGCGTGCGCATGTTGCCAATCCGCGCATCGAGCCCCGTTGCCGGGTCGAGCACCAACGGCACCAGATCCGGAGCGAACTCAAGGTGGATGTCGTCTAGGTCCAGGGTGTCTCCCATGGATTTTTGCGGAGGGGGCGCTGCGGTTTGCTCAGCCGTCGCTTCAGACTTCTTCTGCTCGATCCGCTTGCTTGCGTACCAGGCCATCCAGCCGAGGCCCGCCGCCCCGGCCATGAAGGGCAGGAACGGCAGTCCGGGAACCAAGGCGAACAGGCCAAGCAGCACCGCAACGGTGCCCAGTGCCGCAGGATAGCGGCCGAGCTGATCGAACAAGGCGAGATCCGTCGATCCGGTATTGCCGCCGCGGGCGAGCAGAAGGGCCGAGGCGATCGAGATGATGACTGCCGGGATCTGAGTGACCAGCCCATCGCCAACGGTCAGGATCGCGTAGGTCTCGAAAGCGCGGCCAATCTCCATTCCGTGGACGATCGTTCCGGCGGCGAGACCAACGACGAGGTTGAGAAGCGTGATGAGCAGGCCTGCAACGGCGTCGCCCTTCACGAATTTAGAGGCGCCGTCGAGCGAACCGAAGAAGGTGGTTTCCTGCTGCTCACGCTCACGGCGGGCTTTTGCCTCGGCGTGATCGATCGCGCCAGCGCTCATATCGCTGTCGATGGCGAGCTGCTTGCCGGGCATGGCGTCTAGAGCGAAGCGCGCGCCGACCTCCGCCATCCGGCCTGCGCCCTTCGTGATCACAATGAAGTTCACGATCATGATCACGCCGAAGACGACGAGGCCAAGAAACACACTTCCTCCCATGACGAAATTGGCGAAGCCTTCGATCACGTCGCCTGCCGCGCCAGTGCCGGTATGTCCTTGCCCAATGATCAATTTCGTCGAACTGACGTTCAGCGACAGGCGCAGCATCAGCGATGCAAGAAGCACTGTAGGAAATGTCGAGAACTCGAGTGGCCGTTCGATGAAAAGCGTTGTCGCGAACATCAGGATCGCGATGGCGAACGACGCGGCGAGGCCAACGTCCAGCACCCAGGCGGGCATCGGCAAGACCATCATGACGATGACCGCCATAAGGGCGAACGCGAGCAGGATGGTGGGTTGGAACATGACGCGGGCGTTCATTGCACGAAACTCCATTGCGGCGTGGAGCCGTGCTTATGTGTCGTGCCATACGCCGAGCCTCGCGGAGTTGATGCGCCTGCCGCACTTCCTCGATCGCTATGCGGCCCCACAGTGCATAGCATCCTCCCCCGAGCTGCCGTGGTCATGCCGGGAGCGGCCATTCGGCCGGAAGGTCTTTGGCTTTCAGAATAGACGGAGAGCGTCGAGGCCGCGGCGCGGACAGCAGCCAATGCGATACCGCTCAGAAGCAACGCGAGACGGCCCATTCTAGGCGCCTCCTTTCCGGAGAGTTCGGTTCTGGATAGGCGCTAAGCCCTTACCAAATGGTTTCCGCGGATCAGTCGCCGAGGAACTTCTCCAACTCCGACCGCAGGGTCGCGCTTTGCTCTACCAGGGCGCCGCCCCGAGCTCGCACGCTCATTGGTGCAATGGGTGCCGGATCGTTCAGCGGCAAAGGTGCTTGTGCAGCACGCATGACGGCAATTTCCTCGCGCAAACTGTCGGCTTCTGGTCCTTTAAGACCAGCCAACTGAGCTTCAGCCTCGGTGTCATCCTGGGCTTGCAGGGCAAGCGATGCGCGAAGAAGGCGCTCTTCGGTCGAAGGAACATCGGCGCTCTCGGACAGGATGCGTCGAGCCAGTTGCGGAACATGGTTCTCGGCGATGCGTGTCGCGACGGCGATGCGTAGTTCAGGATCGGGCGCCGGCCTGTCGCCGAGGCTCACGATCTGGGTAAGAAACAGGGCGTCGTCTTCGATGGACTGCACAGTCTTAACGAGCTCATTGAGCAGCCGCTCGGCCATGTCCGGGTCGTTGCGGGTGAGGCTATCGATGTCCTCGGCCGCACGCAGGTATCGCCCGCTAGCGGTTTCGGCCCGAATGACAGCACGCTGAAGCCGGTCGCGGTTGCTCCCGCTCGTCTCGGGGAGAAGCGCGCGAGCTTGGTCAAGAAGGCGAGGGGGTACCGGCGTACCCTCGTCCACCATGCCATCTACCATGAGACGGATTGCAGCAGCGGCTTCGGGTGTGCGGCGCGAGACGATCTCTTCCAGCCCGTTTGTGGCGACAGGGCCGTCGCCCGCTGCCAAGGTAAGGGAGGTCAGATCAGGGGGCGAATCCGGCGTTGCGCCACCTGAACCTGCTGCAGCAACGATTCGGGCATCTTCTTCACGACCAAGCGCCATCAATCCGGCAACCGCGCGGCGTCTCAGGTTGGAACGTGCGCCGTCGGGCGAAGCGGCTATGGCGTCCAGTACAGAACTTAGACGCAACGGTAGCTCAGGCGGGTCAGATATCAGCGCGAAAAGCGTCAGCATGTCACCGCACTCTGCGACGGCAGAAATGTCCGGCGCAGGCCCTGCGGCGTCGACGAGGCGAGCAATGCGCGCCAGTAGCTGGTTGTCCCGGTCCTCACTGCCCGACAGATCCAGAAGCCGCTCTGCTTCCATCCCAAAGCCGAGCGCGATCAACCGCTTGGCTTCAGCCGCCGTCCAAGCCTCGTCGCCCGCCTCCGGCGAGAGTGTCTGGCGTACCTCGACCCAAGATTCGAGAGTGTCTTTCGAAAAGGCGGGACAAGTAGCGCGCGACACGACCGTCTCGTATCCTCGCGTATCGCGATCGGTCCGACTTTCGACCTGCATCTGGCTGGGGCGTGGTGCCTCGGCGGCACCATCGGCTTCGGAGGCAATGGTGGAGGTTTCATGCTCCGTAGCTTCGTGTCCCGGATCTATACCAAGGTCTGCATTGAGCCTTGCCCGCAGGGCGGCAGCGCGTTCCGTCCGCAGAGCCACTGGTGTAGAGGCGGACTGTGACATTGAGGTCGACGTGATGCTGCGAGTCAGCAGACCAGGTAGCAGCGAGCTATCTGACACCCCATCATTTCGTGGTTCTAGTCTCGAATTGGGGCGCCGTGCGTCGGTCATAGGAACGACGGCCTGGGGCAGTACGTCCAGCACCAAGCTGTTGCGGAACATAAAAGTCTCGGGCGAACAGGCGCACGCTAATTCGACAAGCAGTTCCCGTGGCCCGGCTTGCCGAAACGCCTTGATCCGCTGAGGGCCGATGCGTCGGTAGGCGTCGCTAAGGTCATATGTCGCCATCCCATCCGTCAGAATGCGGACGCTGCGTCCGTCCTGCTCCACCCGCCAATCCATTCCCCTGCGGAAGTCGATGGCGATGCGCGTAAAGCCGTCATGCTCGGCCGTGCGGACGGGAATTGACTGAGCCATCGCTGCGCCAGTCGAGATGGTGAGGAAGACGAGCGCCAACCGTATCATGACGTTTTTGTCCCTTTCAGTGCCTCCTCAAGAACGTCGAATCCAGGGCGCTGGTGGTGCGGTACGTTCTGGCGGCCGACCTCAATACAGATTGCGGCACTGTGCTGATGCAGGTTCGCCACGAGCACCTCGCGGATCAATTGGTAAAACTGCGCTTCCTCTTCCGCTATGGCCTTCAACTTGGCAGCGATGGGACCCACGAAGCCGTAGGCGAGGAAAACGCCGAGAAAGGTGCCGACGAGTGCGCCTCCAATCATTTTTCCAAGAACCTCGGGCGGTTGGTCGATCGCCGCCATTGTCTTGATGATACCCAGCACAGCGGCCACGATACCCAAGGCCGGAAGGCCGTCAGCCATGGTTTGAAGCGCATGGCTCGAGTGCAGAGCACGGTGCAAATGTGCCTCCATCCGTTTGTCGAGGACTTCTTCGACTTGGTGGGGGTCATCGTAATTCATGCTGGCCGAGCGCATGGTGTCGCAAATCAGTTCGACCGCTTCGTGATCGGCTTGGATCTTTGGATATTTGCCAAAGATCGTGCTTTCGGTCGGGTTCTCGATGTGCATTTCGACGGCAAGGGGATCGCCCTTGGCCAAGCGGACCAGTTCGAACAACAGGCAAAGCAGATCTCGGTAGTCTTCGGCTTTCCACTTCGCGCCTTTGAAGGTTTTCCCCAAATCCTTGAGCGTGTGCTTCACGACGCTTCCGTCGTTGGACAGCATGAACGCGCCGATAGCCGCGCCCATGATCATGGCCAGTTCGAAGGGCATGGCTTCCAGGATGATGCCAAGCTTGCCGCCAGCCGCCATGTAGCCGCCGAACACCATTACGAAGACGATGACAATGCCGATGATCGCGATCATGTCAGGTCACTCCTTGGGAAGATCGGCGTGGCGGCCGGCCAGCATTACGGTGATCGCGTAGGCTGCATCCGGAGGCATGCCGGCCAAGATTGCAGCCGAGGCAGGCGGAGCCATCATCCCCAGGAATCCGGCCGCGAAAGCAGGTGGCATCTGTTCGAAGAGCGCGGCGGCCTCGGCCGGCTTCATCGCGGAGTAGACCTGTGCGAGGCGTGACAGGTCGTCCTCCGCGGCTGTGTCGGCCAATTTCAGAAGCTCCCGCAGCTCGGCCTCGGCCTTCTCGACCTCATCCAGTTGCGCTCGCAGAGCCTCGCGCCCTTCGGCGACGCGATCAGCTTCGCTATCGAGCTCGGTCGCCCGTTCGTCGAGCTCCGCCTGACGCGCATTGAGCTCAGCGAGAAGTCCCGCGATCTCGTCCTCCGGCGGCGCGGAATCCGAAGAAGCATGCGCGCTTCGCGACGCAAGGAGTTCGGTGACGACGGTCGCTACCGGGCCGTCGCCAAGGCGGAACACTCCCGAGGCCACTAACAGTCCAGCTAGGACCGGCAAGACGCCGATTCCCATCTTTCTGGTTGGTCGGATTATCCGCCGCCTCATCGTGATGCCACCCGCTGCGAAAAGAAGGATTTCGTCGCGGCGCTGGCACCGCTGCGCGTCGCGGCGAGAGGCACCGTCACGGTCGGCGCGGCAGGGGGAACCACAGGCGCCACAGGCGCCGGACGTGACGTATCGCGCCGGGCAAATACGGGTTCAGGTGGCGTATCATCAACATCGTGGAGGGCTGCCACCGAAAGCTCAAGGCGCCGCGCAACCTGGTCCGCCCGCTCCGTCAATTCGCGCAGCGTATCGCCTGATCCGTCGGCGGCCGTCTTCGCCGCCTCCAAGGCGCGCTTGAGGTCGTCGACCTGGGCCGAAAGCACTGCGACCGCGCCGCCGACGCCCCGTTCGAGGTCCGTGAACCGCGTCAGACGCCGAGAGAGAATGAAGCAGTAGAAAGCGACGCCTGCGGCGCCTCCGATAAGGAGAATATCAGCGATCAGGTCCATTCTGGGCCCCCCTTTCAGCTTAAGACGAATTCCATGACGAGGACGTCGCGCACCCGGTTCGCTCCCACCACGAGCGCGACGCGCCGCAGGAGTTGAGCACGCAGTTCTATGAGCGCCCCCGCATCGTTCAGTGAGTCGGGATCGAGCGCGCGCAGGTAGGCGTTCATCACGTCCATCACGCGAGGCATGAGATGCTCCACGGCGGATGATTGCTCCTTGGCGACCTCGAGTTCAGCGCGGAAGCGAAGATGGCGCGAGGCGTTCGGCCCGGTCAGCGAAACGACGATCGGCGTGACGGGGAGGAATGCGACGTCGGTGATGTCGCCGCCCTGTTCCAGCATTATTTCGGCTTGGGCTGGATCGCCGTCGCTGTCATGGCTCTCTTCTCCAGCCTGAGCGTGGTCCTCTGCGGCATCTCCGCTCCCGAGAATCATGCCGGAGAATGTGGCGTAGAAGCCGCCGGCGCCCAGAACGAGAGCTAGTACCAAGCCGATAGCCAGGCCTTTCTTGCCCTTCCTCTTTGGCGCGTTCGCTTCGCTGTCCATGTCTTCGGCCATGTCGCCCATCCCGATTTCTCGTCGTGGGATTGGCATAAACTGTCGAAGACTAACCGATTGTTAAGGTCGGTCTGGAAATGTGAACGCAAGACACGGGGATCACCCCGGAAACGACAGGAGGTCGGTCTTGCAGAACATTGGATCGGCCTGGCAGGGCCTCACGATGCAACGACGAATCATCGTTGTTGCGGCGACCGTCGCGATGTTCGCGCTCGTTCTCGGGGTGGCGCGGATGGCGTCGTCGCCCAGCCTTGCGCTGCTCTATTCGGGACTCGAACCGCAGGCGGCCGGCGAGGTTGTGCAGGCGCTCGAGCAGACGGGAGTTGAATATGACGTGAGGGGCGGGGCCATCTTCGTGGAGGAGGGGCGGCGCGACGAACTTCGTATGACTCTCGCGAGCGAGGGTCTGCCTGCCAATGCGGCGCAGGGCTACGAACTCTTGGACCAGTTGTCCGGCTTCGGTACCACGAGCCAGATGTTCGACGCTGCCTTTTGGCGCGCGAAGGAGGGTGAGCTCGCGCGGACGATCGTGGCGTCGCCCGCGATTCAGGCGGCGCGTGTGCACATCGCCAACGCGGGCTCACGACCATTTCAACGCGACCTGCGCACGACGGCCTCGATAACGGTGACGCCCGCGGGCGGCGGCCTCGCCGCAAGCCATGCGCGGGCTCTGCGTTACCTCGTGGCCGCCGCGGTTTCGGGACTGTCGCCCGAAGACGTCTCGGTGATCGACGCGATGGGCGGTGTGATTTTGGCCGGTGAGGACCAGCCGCAGGGTGCCGTGGACTCCGATCGCGCCGCGCAACTCAAGCGGAACGTCGAGCGGCTGCTCGAGGCGCGTGTCGGGTATGGTAACGCTGTGGTCGAGGTGAACGTCGAGACCGTGACCGAATCCGAGCAGATCCTCGAACGTCGAATCGATCCTGAAAGCCGCGTCGCCATCAGCTCTGACGTCACGCAGTCGAACTCGTCCAGCACCGATCCCGCCGAGGGTGATGTCACGGTTGCTTCGAACCTGCCGGACGGCGACGCCGAAGGCGGGCAAGGCGGCGGGTCCAGTACGTCGACCGAAAGCCGCGAGACCACCAATTTCGAAGTCAGCCAGATCGAGCGTCAGGTGACCCGCGCACCAGGTGCCATCGCGCGCATCACGACGGCCGTTCTGGTCGATGGTCTGCAAACGACGGCCGAGGATGGGACCGTCAGCTGGGCCCCTCGGCCCGAGGCCGAGATGGAGGCCATCCGAGAGCTGGTTCAGGCCGTCGTGGGCTTCGACACCGAACGGGGCGACTCGCTGTCGGTGCGCTCGATGCAATTCGAACCGCTGCCTGCCGATGGGACGGCGCCCCTTGCTGCGGCCTGGATGGGGCCGATCGACGTGATGCGCCTGGCCCAGATCGCGATTCTGGGGCTTGTCGCGCTCGCCCTCGGTCTTTTCGTGGTCCGCCCGATCCTGGCCAAGCCCGGCACTACGCCGCAACTCGCCCCGCCGGTCGGGACCGGCTCGGACGACGAGGCCGAGGAACCGCTGACCGGAGAGATCTTCTTCGGCAACGGCTTCGGCGACGACGCGGAGTCGGGGTTCGGCGGGGGCTTTGGCGGAGGCGCGGGCGAGAACGAAGAGCGCTCGCCAGTAGATCGCCTGCGCGAGCTGATCGAAGAGCGCCAGGAGGAATCACTCGAAATCCTCAAGTCCTGGATGGAAGACGAGGGTGAAAAGGTATGACGATGCGCCCCCTTATCCTCGAAGATTTCGCCAGCGTCCCGGTCGTCGAAGCCCCGGTCGAGGTCTATGACGGCGAACGGCTCGAGGCGGAACGCCTTGAGGCCTTCGACAAGGGCTACGCCTCCGGTTGGGAGGATGCGACCGCCGCCGCCGAAAGCGCTGCGGAAGATCGCGCCCAGGCGCTCGACAGCCGGCTGGAAGAGCTTGCCTTCACCTTCCACGAGGCCCGCGCTCACGTCATGCGCGGGCTCCACCCACTGTTGGACGCCATCGTGCGCTCCGCCGTGCCGCGCATCCTGCACGACACGCTGGCCGTCCGGCTCACCGAACTGTTCACCGACCTGGCCGAGGACGCGGCGGACGCGGAGATACACATCCTCACCGCGCTGAACGAAGCTGAAGGTGTGGCCGAGATGCTCGAGGATCGTGTGCGCTTCCCCGTCACCATTCGGGAGGACGCCACCCTTGCCCCCGGAACCTTCCACGTCCGGCTCGGTGAGTGCGCGCGCGAACTGGATCTCGGCGCCATAGAGACAGCGCTGGCCGCCGCTCTCGAGGCGCTCGACACCATCAACGAGGAGACACTGTCCCATGGATGAAGAATTCGCCGAAATCGAAGAGGCGGTTGATACGCCGCGCGCGGCCTCGAAAAACCCGCTGCACCATGTGCCGGTGGAGATCACGGTGTCGGTCGGAAAGGCCCGCCCGAAGCTGTCCGAGCTGCTCAAGATGGAGCAGGGCGCCGTTCTCGGCCTCGACACGAAGGTCGAGGACCCGGTTTGCCTCTATATCGGCGACCGCTTGATCGCCCGCGGCGAGCTGGAAGAACTCGACGGGGATGAGGGTGGCATGCTCGCCGTCCGTCTGACCGAGATCGCCGACATGGAGAGCGGCCTCTGATGCGCGCCGCGCCCCTCTTTCTGATCGCCACACTCCTGTTGGTGGCGCTGCCGGTCGAGGCACAACAGATCTCGATCGACTTCGGCGCCGAGGGAGAGGGGACGCTGGCTGGCCGCTCAATCCAGCTTTTGCTGCTGATCACGGTGCTCAGCCTCGTGCCGGGAATCCTGGTGATGATCACCTGCTTCCCGTTCCTCGTCACGACGCTCTCGATCCTGCGTCAGGGCATCGGCCTGCAGCAGTCTCCGCCCAACATGCTGATCGTGACGCTGGCGCTCTTCCTGACCTACTTCGTGATGGAGCCGACCTTCACCGAGGCCTGGACCAACGGGGTTTCACCCTTGGTGGACGGCGCAATCGGGGCTGAAGAGGGCGTGATGCGGGCGCTGGCCCCGTTCCGGGACTTCATGGCCGCACGTGTCGATCCCGACACGTATGCAGCGCTCGCCGATCTTCGGCCGGATACCGCCGGAACCACATTGGCGCCCGAGGCGCCGCTGTCGATGCTCGTGCCTTCGTTCCTGCTGTCCGAGATCGGCCGCGCCTTCGAGGTCGGCTTCCTGATCTTCCTGCCGTTCCTCATCATCGATCTGGTCGTGGCCGCGATCCTCATGTCGATGGGCATGATGATGGTCCCGCCCGCCATCGTGTCGCTGCCATTCAAGCTCGCCTTTTTCGCGGTCGCCGATGGCTGGACGCTCATCTCAGGCGCGCTCGTCCGCGGTTATGTCTGAGCGCAAGCGAACGGCCGCCCCCTCGGGGACGGCCCATCCGGAGCAGTCGGCTCAGTCGGACGCACCGCCCAGCGACGTGATGTAGGCCCAGACATTTTGCCGCGTCCTCGTCCGAGCGCAGCTTGAACAGCATTTTGCCCCGCGCGCTCGCGTCGTCGAGAAACTTGCGCAGAAAGCCCGTGGGGTCCTGCACGTAAGTCACGAAATCTTCTTCACTCCATTCGAGCCCGGCCTCGCCAGCTTCGACCATCGCGGTCGAGTAGCGGTAGTCGTCGACCGTGCCCCCCTGCCGACCCTCGAGGTCATAGAGGTTCGCCCCCGTCCGATCGGTGCGTCCGGCCAGCGTCTCTTCCGCGTCATTGCGAATGACGTGGCAGGCCTGGCACTGGTTGAGCACCTTTTCGCCCGCTGCAGGATCGCCGCTCGCCTCGGTGTCTTGCGCGAACGCCGGCGCTGCGGCCAAAGCGAGCGCTTCGAACGACAGAGCCTTCGTCTTCGTGAATTTCCTCTCATCATGATCCTGCATCGAACCGCTGACAGAGACCCCTCCGGATAGGAAGTCCCCTCGTCCGGTCAATCGTGACGCCGGGTAGATTTCTACCGCCAGTGCTGAAGCAGTGCGCCACCTTTGCCCTCGATTGGGTCAGTTTCCGGCAGAGCGACCTCAGCGATGCGAGCGCGACTGTCTCCGATCCCGTCTTCGGCGCGGCGAGTTTCGAAATCCTCCTGGCCCGCCGGGTAGGCCCCGCAGATGCGAAAATCGTCGCTCGAAGAGTTCAGCTTGTGCCCCGTGCCCGCCGGCAGGATCAGACAATCGCCGGCCTGAACCGTGACACGTTCGCCCTCGGGGCCGCCCAGCGTCAGGTCGGCTTCGCCGGTTGCGACCGCAAGTGCCTCGTGAGCATCCGGATGGTAGTGGTGGTAGTCATACACCGTCCACGTCCATGTGCCGCCCCATCCATTCGCCTCCATCCGGTCGCGGATCGGGCCGGCATCCATCCCGGCGACGGCGCCGCGCAGGATCACCACAGGCAGGTTCGGGTTGTTGGGCACGTCTTCGCCCGGCGGCAAAATCATCGTTTTCACATCAGTCATGCGACCTGAACGCGCCTACCGTCCTGCGGGTCCACCCATGCAGCGCCGCGACGCCGCGCCGATCCACACACAGTGGCGATCCGACTCCGATCTGCGGACTCTGCGGCCGCCCGACGTGTCATCAAGCCTTCACCATCTGTTGCCAAGGCTCCGGGGCGGGAAGGGCGGTCCGACCGTGCTGCTGCACCAGATATGCAGCCTTCGGTAGCGAACGCGCCAAGCATGTGTGCCGCTGATCGCCGGCAATAGGGTAGACCGGGCTACGCTTGGGCTGAGTGTCAGAAGACCCTATCCGCAACGCCTTCTCTATTTTCGGACAGAGCGCAGCATCGACGACATCGAAGGAGGAGCTTCGTTGCGCCTGCGCGGCCACGAACCTGTGCATGTTCCGAAGAAGACAGACCGGCGCTTCACCAGGCCAAACTGCGGCATATCGCGGTCGCTGCGCCAAGGGCGGAAGACCGGCCGAGACATCGGGGCTTACGTCGCTGAGGTAGACGGAATGCTCTACCGGGGACGCACACAAGCGCGACTACTGGCCACTCCACAAACTGCATCAAACGGAGGCTGTCACGCGCGAGAACGCCCGGATGTGGCGATTGAATCAACGCAGATATGGTAGCTGGAAATCCGTTTGCCATTTCAGCAGCGTGGTCAAGCTTTACCGCATCGATCGAAGGGCTTTTGCGTTGCTTGTTGAGTTTACAAGTCCAGAGCCTAGCTCACGAGGCGAGCGCGTCTTCAGCCCCAAGCGTGGGTAGTTGTCGTTGTAGACCTGAAACCATCCGGCGATCAATTCAAGGACTATGGCGGCATTCGGGAGCGGCGTCACATGGGCGTAGCGCGCTTCAACGTCTTCACCAAAGCTTCCGCATGTCTCCCTCGCGATGTAAGCCAATGTCGCTCAGCATTTCGACCGGGTCACGTGCACTGTCGGTTTGAACCTCTGCTCGCCCGCCTCCAGCATCACGTTGCGGATGTCCGAGCCGCTGATGCCGGCATTCACCACGGCTCGCCCTCATGATGATTCCCCGATCGTGTGCGTCGATGATGGATGCGCCTCGAACGATCTCGCCGTTCCAGCGAATGGATTCGAACCATCGGGCCTTGAGCCGGTAAGGCGCCACTGGTTCGAGCCCCGCCTGCGAACAAAGGCGGCCATCCTTCTCAAGTGTGGGCTAAAGCGGCAGGGCGTGACTTGCGCGCAGTTGGCCGTGCGAATCGGAGACACCGAGCCAATGTCATTGCGTCGCGCCATACCCGCACCCCTGCGGGCCGTGGAGTCGCGTCGTTGACGCCCTGCGCACGCTCATCCGCGGCTGGCCGAGTACCAAAGCAGCCGCCCGTATCACGGCTTAAGGTGCTCAAGAGCCCGCGAAAGAAGCGGCGCAAACGCCCGCTCTGGACGCGAGGCGGGCCGCGCCGCATAGTCCTCCAATCCCGCCCCCGAGCATGACGGAGCGCAACGACTGACCCCGGATGCAATCATCTTCCCCCTTCTCGCCGCGGCCTTCGTGGTGGGAATGTCCAAGGGCGGTCTGGCCTCGGCGGCGGCGCTTGCGGTGCCGTCGCTGGCGCTCGTGATGAACCCGGTGCAGGCGGCGGCGATCCTTTTGCCGGTCTTCATCGGGACCGACTGGATCGCGGTGATGCTCTACCGCGGGACATACTCGCGCCGGAACCTGGCGATCCTGATCCCGGCCATCCTGATCGGCATCCTCATCGCGACCGTCATCACCCCTTGGACGCCCGAGCCTGCCTTGCTGATCCTGACGGGCCTCATCGGCCTGTGGTATGTCGTCCGCAGCTGGTTCGGCCCCGTCGCCGAGGCGCCGGGCGAGGCGAGGGTTCTGCCCGGCCTCGCCTGGGGCATCCTGACGGGCATCACGTCCTTTATCACCCATTCCGGCTCGCCCCCGGCGCAGGCCTACCTGATGCCGCAGCGGCTGCCGAAGCTGGAGTTCGCGGGCACGATGGCCATCGCCTTTGCGGCGGGAAACCTGGCCAAGCTGCCCGGCTACTGGGCCATCGGCGCGCTCGAGGGGCTCGATCTGGGTCTGACGCTCGGACTTCTGATCGCTGGCGGGATCGGCACCATGGCGGGGCGGTGGCTGACGGCACGGTTGCCCGACGCTGTCTACCTGCGCGGGATCGAAGGGCTGCTGTTGGCCCTGTCGATCCTGCTCATCGGCCGGGCGCTGTTCTAGGCGCTCGACCGGTCGAGGCTGCGCAGCACGGCGTCGCGGGTCAGCTGCCCAACCACCGCACCGTTCTCTTCGACGCCGACCGGACCGGGCGTTCCGATCACGATCTCCAGGCTGTCGCGGACCAGCGCATCGGCTGCCACCCGGATCTCGGGCACGCCCGTCGCCGGCTCCATCACGTCGCGTGCGCGCAGGACCCCCAGCGGGTTCATGTGCCGCACGAAGTCGGCCACGTAGTCGTTCCGCGGGTCGTTGAAGATATCCTGCGGCGTCCCGGTCTGGACGATCCGCCCGCCCTCCATGATCGAGATGTGGTTGCCCAGCTTGAACGCCTCGTCGAGGTCGTGGCTGACGAACAGGATCGTCCGCTTCAGCCGCTGCTGCAGTTCCAGCAACTCGTCCTGAAGCTTGGTCCGGATCAGGGGGTCGAGCGCCGAGAACGGCTCGTCCATCAAGAGGATCGGCGCATCGGTTGCGAAGGCGCGGGCCAGGCCCACGCGCTGCTGCATGCCGCCCGACAGCTCTCCGACCTTCCGGTCGGCCCAGTCCGACAGGCCGACAAGCTCGAGCTGCTTGTCCACCTGCTCGCGCACCTTGGCCTTCTTGGTGCCGCCGAGTTCAAGCCCCAGCCCGACATTCTCGCGCACGGTCCGCCAGGGCAGCAGGCCGAACTGCTGGAACACCATCGCGACGTGCTGCATCCGCACCCGCCGCAGCGTCGCCGCGTCGGCATGGGTCACGTCGATCATCTGCGTGCCGTCATTGACGTGAACGGCGCCGCGGATCACCGGGTTCAATCCATTGACCGCGCGCAGAAGCGTCGACTTGCCCGACCCCGACAGGCCCATCAGGACGAGGATCTCGCCGTGCTGCACCTCGAGCGAGCAATCGTGGACGCCCAGCACCTGGCCGGTCTCCTGCTGGATTTCGCCCCGCTCCACGCCCTGGTCCATCAAGGGCAGAGCCTGCTGCGGCTTGTCCCCGAAGACGATGGAGACGTTGTCGATCTTGACCGCCGTGCTCATTTGCGCGCTCCCACGTTCAGGATACGGTCGAGCATGATGGCGACGACCACGATGACGAACCCGCTTTCGAAGCCAAGGGCCGCGTTCACCTGGTTCAGCGCCCGCACGACCGGCACGCCCAGCCCGTCGGCACCGACCAGCGCCGCGATCACCACCATCGACAGCGACAGCATGATGGTCTGGTTCAGGCCCGCCATGATCTGCGGCAGGGCCGAGGGCATCTCGACCTTCCACAGAAGCTGGCGGTTTGTTGCGCCGAAGGCGCGCGCGGCTTCGCTCAGCGCCGGCGGTGTCGACGAGATGCCGAGGTAGGTCAGGCGGATCGGCGCGGGCAGAACGAAGATGACCGTCGCCATCAGGCCCGGCACCATGCCGATGCCGAAGAACACGATGGCGGGAATCAGGTAGACGAAGGTGGGCAATGTCTGCATCAGGTCCAGCACCGGCCGGATCGCCGCGTAGAGCTTCGGGCGGTGCGCCGCAGCGATGCCGATGGGAACGCCGATCCCCATGCACACGATGCAGGCCGACAGCACCAGCGTCAGGCTTTCCATCGTTTCTTCCCAATAGTCCTGGTTCAGCACGAAGAGGAAGCCCAGCGCCACGAACAGGCTGACCTTCCACGACCGCTGCAGCACCCAGGTGACTGCGACGAAGAAGAGGATGACCAGCCACTCGGGCGGCCCCTGCAGCACCCACAGGATCGCTTCGATGAGGTTTTCGCCTACGTTCGATATTCCGTCGAGGAAGAACTCGAGGTTGTCAGCGATCCAGTCGAAGACGGTCTCGGCCGCCTCTCCGACGGGGATCTTGTTTTCGGTAAGCCAGTTCAACGGCGTTGCTCCTTGCTTCGAATCCCGGTTTGCCGGACGCTTGCTCCGCAATCGCCGCGGAGGGCAGCATGTCCGACCTGATGTTCTTCACCAACCCCATGTCGCGCGGTCGCATCGTCCGCATGATGCTCGAAGAAGTGGGGGCGGACTATTCCACCACGCTCCTCGACTACGGCAACATGCGAACACCCGGCTACCTCGCGATCAACCCGATGGCGAAGGTGCCCGCGATCGTCCATCGCGGTACGGTCGTCACCGAGGCCGCGGCGATCTGCGCCTACCTTGCCGATGCCTTCCCCGACGCGGGCCTCGCGCCGCCGCCGTCCGATCGTGGCGCCTACTACCGCTGGATCTTCTTCGGGGCCGGCCCGGTCGAAGCCGCGGTGACGAACGCCTCGCTCAAGGTCGATACCTCCGACCCGCAGATCCGCGGGAGGGTAGGGTATGGCGATCTTGCTTCGGTGCTCGACACGCTCGACGGGCTTCTGGCGGACGGTCGCACATGGCTCCTGGGAGAGGTCTTTTCGGCTGTCGATGTCTATCTCGGCAGTCAGGTTGTCTGGGGTCTAATGTTCGGTACGATAGAGAAGCGGCCGGCGTTCGAGGACTATGCCAGCCGCCTTCAGAACCGCCCCGCGGTGCAGCGTGCCACCGCGATGGACGACGCGCTGATGCCCCCGCAGGGCGGCTGACCTTACAGGTCGAGATGCTCCTGCACCGCCGGCAGGCCTTCTTCGCCCTCGACGGTGGTCACACCTTCAAGCCAGGGCTCGATGGTCTCGGGGTGCTCCTGCAGCCAGGCGCGCGCGGCGTCGGCCGGGTCTTCGCCATCTTCCAGGATCGCGCCCATGATCTCGTTTTCCATGTCGAGCGTGAAGTCCATCTGCTGAAGCAGCTTCCCGGCGTTCGGGCACTCTTCGACGAAGCCTTGGCGGGTCACGGTGTGGACCACGCCCTGGCCGCCGAAGAAGTCCTCGCCGCCCGACAGGTACTCGAGGTCGAAGTTTGCGTTCATCGGATGCGGTTCCCAGCCGAGGAACACGATGTCTTCCTCGTCATCCACGGCGCGGCGCACCTGCGCCAGCATCCCCTGCTCCGAGCTTTCGCGGACGCGGAAATCGCCGAGGCCGAACTCGTTCTCTTCCGTCAGGCCGACGAGGTAGGCATTGCCCTCGTTGCCGGGTTCGATCCCGTAGATCGTCCCGTCAAGCTCTTCCTGGAACTCGGCGAGGTCTTCGTAGCTCTGCAGACCTTTCTCGTAGGTGTAGGTCGGCACGGCGAGGTTGTACTTCGTGCCCTGCAGGTTCTCGTTCACCTGCTCGATCTCGCCCGATTCGAGGTAGGGCGTGATCGCCTGAGTCTGCGATGGCATCCAGTTGCCGAGGAATGCGTCGACGTCATCGCCTTCCAGCGAGGCAAACGTCACCGGCACCGACAGCACCTTGACGTCGACGTCATAGCCGAGCCCGGTAAACACCTGGTTTGCAATGGCGGTGGTGGCTGTGATGTCGGTCCAGCCTACGTCCGAAAGCGTGATGCTGTCGCACTGGGTCGCCTGCGCGTGGGCAGCGCCGGCCACCATGAGCGCAAGCGCGGAGGCGGTGGTGATCAGTTTCATTGTTGGTTCTCCCTGTAGAGGTTCGGCTATTGATTGACGGGTCAATTAAATGCTAGTTGCCTCTGCATGGCAACAGTTGTTCCGAAAAAGATGGCCGCCGCAGGGAAGCCGCCGCGAGAGCGTGCGGAAGTCCGGCGCCGTGCCGAATTGATCGCCGCAACCGTGGCCGAGATTGGCGAGACGGGGTCCCTGGACGCGACGGTGGGTCGAATCGCCAAGCGTGCGGGGATGAGTCCGGCGCTCGCCTTCCACTATTTCGGCGACAAGGAGACGCTGTTCCTTGCCGCCATGCGTCACGTCCTGGCCGTGTTCGGCCGCGAGGTGCGCGAGGCGCTCGCGGGGGCCAGCACGCCCGAAGCGCGTGCGCAGGCGATCATCCGCGTCAGCTTTTCGCAGCAGAACTTTCGTCACGAGGCGATTGCGGCATGGCTCAACTTCTACGTCATGGCGCAAAGATCCCGCGGCGCCCGGCGCCTGCTGTCGGTCTATCGCCGGCGGCTCGCGTCGAATCTCAGTCACGCGCTGCGGCCGCTTCTCGGGGCCTCGGCGCCCGCCGCCGCCGAGCGTATCGGCGGCCTGATCGACGGCCTGTACCTGCGCGCCGCGCTCGATGACGAGACGACGGCCTCGAACGCGATCTCGCAGGTCCTGACCACTCTCCACCGCGAACTGAAGGAGGCTTCGTGACCGACGCCCGCCCGAACATCCTCGTCATCATGGTCGACCAGCTGACCGGCACCCTGTTCCCTGACGGGCCGGCGGATTTCCTTCACGCGCCGAACCTCAAGCGGCTGGCCGAGCGGTCGGCCCGTTTCCGGAACGCCTACTGCGCCAGCCCGCTCTGCGGTCCTTCACGCGCCAGTTTCATGACAGGCCAGCTCCCATCCTCGACCGGCGTCTATGACAACGCGGCTGAGCTCCCCGCCTCGATGCCGACCTATGCGCATCACCTGCGCCGCGCCGGCTACCAGACCAGCCTGTCGGGCAAGATGCATTTCGTCGGCCCCGACCAGCTTCATGGCTTCGAGGAGCGCCTGACCACCGACATCTATCCAGCGGATTTCGGCTGGACCCCGGACTACCGTAAGCCGGGCGAGCGGATCGAATGGTGGTATCACAACATGGGCTCGGTCACCGGCTCGGGCGTGGCCGAGATCACCAACCAGATGGAGTATGACGACGAGGTCCAGTACAACGCCGTCCGCAAGATCTACGACCTGTCGCGGGGCCGTGATGAACGCCCGTGGATGCTGACCGTCAGCTTTACGCACCCCCACGACCCCTACGTGGCCCGCAAGAAGTTCTGGGACCTCTATGAGGATTGCGAGCACCTCCAGCCCGAGGTGCCGTCGATCCCCTATGACGAGCAGGACCCCCACTCGCAGCGCATCTGCGACGCCAACGACTGGCGCAACTTCGAGATCTCGGAAGAGAACATCGCCCGGTCCCGCCGCGCCTATTTCGCCAACATCTCCTACCTCGACGAAAAGGTGGGCGAGCTTCTGGACGTGCTGGAGCGCACCCGGCAGGAGGCGGCGATCGTCTTCACCAGCGACCACGGCGACATGCTGGGTGAGCGGGGCCTGTGGTTCAAGATGAGCTTCCGCGAAGGCTCAGCCCGCGTGCCGATCATGGTCTCCGGCCCGGGGGTCGAGCCGGGCCTGATCACCGATCCGGTCTCGACCATCGACATCTGCCCGACCCTTTGCGACATCGCCGGCGTTACGATGGGCGAGGTGCAGCCCTGGACCGCCGGAGAAAGCCTCCTCCCGGTCGCGGCGGGGCAGGGGCGCCAGCAGCCCGTGCGCATGGAGTACTGCGCCGAGGCGTCCTATGCGCCGCTCGTCGCGCTGCGCGAGGGCAAGTGGAAATACATCCGTTGCGCGCTCGACCCCGACCAGCTCTTCGATCTCGAGGCCGACCCGCACGAGATGACGAACCTCGCGGCCGATCCGGCCTATGACGAAGTTCTCACGAAGTTCCGACAGGACTCCGACGCCCGCTGGGATCTCGCGCGGTTCGACGACGAGATCCGCAAGAGCCAGGCCGCCCGCTGGGTCGTCTACGAAGGGCTGCTTCAGGGCCAGCAGACCGCGTGGGATCACCAGCCCGTCCTGAACGCAGCGCAGCGATACATGCGTAATCACATGGACCTGAACGTGGTCGAAGAGAGCCAGCGCTTCCCGCGCGGCGAGTGAAAATCCAGGCTGGTTTCCCGGCGGAAATCGGCCCCCGACCGAGGTGTAAAGAATGACCGACGTGAAACCGACCGCCAGCCACTATGTCGATGGCAAGTATCTCGAAGACGCCGACGGCACCCCCTTCGACGTGATCTATCCCGCGACGGGCGAGACGCTGGCCACCGTCCACGCTGCCACGAAGGCGGTGACCGATGCCGCGCTCGACGCAGCGACCCGGGCTCAGGCCGAATGGGCCGCCCTGTCGCCCCGTTCGCGTGGCCGCGTCCTGACCGACGCCGCCCGCATCATGCGCGAGCGCAACCGCGAGCTTTCGATCATCGAGACGCACGACACGGGCAAGCCCCTGCAGGAGACGCTGGTCGCCGACGCGACCTCGGGCGCCGACGCGCTGGAATATTTCGGCGGCATCGCCAACGGCCTCACGGGCGAGCATATCCCCCTGGGCGACGACTGGGCCTACACGATCCGCGAGCCCTTGGGCGTCTGCGTCGGCATCGGCGCATGGAATTACCCGACCCAGATCGCCTGTTGGAAAGCCGCGCCCGCGCTCGCCTGCGGCAACGCGATGGTCTTCAAGCCGTCCGAGACCACACCCCTCTCGGCCCTGAAAGTCGCCGAGATCCTCACCGAGGCCGGCGCCCCTCCGGGCCTGTTCAACGTCGTGCAGGGCATGGGCGAGGTCGGCGGGCGCCTCGTCACCGATCCGCGCGTGGCCAAGGTGTCGCTGACCGGCTCGGTCGGCACGGGCAAGCGAGTCTATTCCGCCGCTGCCGCCGAGATGAAGCACGTCACGATGGAGCTTGGCGGCAAATCCCCCATGCTGGTCTTCGACGACGCCGATATCGAGAATGCGGTGTCGGGCGCGATCCTCGGCAACTTCTATTCCTCGGGGCAGGTCTGCTCGAACGGCACCCGCGTCTTCGTCCACCGCAGCGTGAAGGAGCGGTTCCTCGACCGCCTCGCCACCCGCCTTGCCACCGCCAAGCTCGGCGATCCGCTGGACGAGGAGACCAACTTCGGCCCCATCGTCAGCCAGCAGCAGCTCGACATCATCCTGGGCTACGTCGCGCGAGGCAAGGAAGACGGCGCGCGCCTCGTCACCGGGGGCGAACGGCTGGACCGCCCCGGCTTCTGGATGGCCCCCGCCATCTTCGCCGACGTGACCGACGACATGACCATCGCCCGGGAAGAGATCTTCGGCCCCGTCATGTCCGTCCTCGACTTGGACGACGAGGACGAGGCCATCGCCCGCGCCAACAACACCCCCTACGGCCTGTCCGCCGGCGTCTACACCCAGAACCTTGCCCGCGCGCACCGGGTCATCCGCAAGCTCCACGCCGGGTCGTGCTTCATCAACTCCTACAACGACGCCCCGGTCGAGGTGCCGTTCGGTGCGGTCAAGCAATCCGGGGTGGGGCGCGAGAACGCCAAGGCCGCGATAGAGCACTACAGCCAGCTCAAGTCCGTCTACGTGCGCATGGGCGACACCGAGGCGCCCTTCTGATGCGGGCCGACTACGTCATCGTCGGCGCGGGCAGCGCCGGCTGCACCATGACCTATCGCCTGTCCGAGGCGGGCAAATCGGTCATCGTGCTCGAACATGGGGGGAGCGATTTCGGCCCCTTCATCCAGATGCCGGGCGCACTCAGCTACCCGATGAACATGGCCCGCTACGACTGGGGCTACGCCTCCCAGCCCGAGCCGCACCTGGGCGGCCGCCGCCTTGCGGCGCCGCGGGGCAAGGTGATCGGCGGGTCGTCCTCGATCAACGGGATGGTCTATGTGCGCGGCCACGCGCGCGACTTCGACACCTGGCGCGACATGGGCGCCGACGGGTGGGGCTATGCCGACGTGCTGCCCTATTACGAGCGGCTCGAGAACTGGCACGAACGCGGCCACGGCGGCGATCCCGACTGGCGCGGCAAGAACGGCCCGCTGCACGTCACGCGCGGCCGGATGGACAACCCGCTGACCCGCACCTTCATCGAGGCCGGTCGCCAGGCCGGCTATCAGGTGACCGCCGACTACAACGGCGAAAAGCAGGAGGGCTTCGGCCCCTTCGACATGACCGTCTATCGCGGGCGCCGCTGGTCTGCGGCCAATGCCTACCTGCGGCCTGCGCTCAAGCGGTCCAACTGCACAATGGTCAACGCCTTCGCCCGCAAGGTCGTGATCGAAAACGGCCGCGCCACCGGCGTCGAGGTCGAGCGCGGCGGCAAGGTCGAGGTGATCGGCGCCAATGCCGAGGTCATTCTTGCCGCGTCGGCCTTCAACTCGCCCAAGCTCCTGATGCTGTCGGGAATCGGCCCGGCCGAGCACCTGCGCAAGCACGGGATCGAAGTCGTCGCCGACCGGCAAGGCGTGGGCCAGAACCTGCAGGACCACCTGGAGCTCTACCTGCAGGCCAGTTCCAAGCAGCCGGTCAGCCTGTTCCGCTACTGGAACCTGCTGGGCAAGGCCTATGTCGGCGCACGCTGGCTCTTCACCAAGACCGGTCCGGGTGCCTCGAACCAGTTCGAAAGTGCGGCCTTCATCCGCTCGGCCGCGGGCGTGGACTACCCCGACATCCAGATCCACTTCCTGCCGATCGCCGTGCGCTATGACGGTAAGGCCGCGGCCGAAGGGCACGGCTTTCAGGCCCATGTCGGGCCCATGCGGTCGAAGTCGCGCGGCGCCGTGACGTTGGCATCGGCGAACCCCAAGGATGCGCCGAACATCCTGTTCAACTACATGAGCCACGAAGACGACTGGCGCGACTTCCGCACCTGCATTCGCCTCGTGCGCGAGGTGTTCGGGCAGGAGGCGTTCGCGCCCTATTTCGGCCACGAGATCCAGCCAGGTGCCGGTGCGCAATCCGACGAGGCGCTCGACGCCTTCATCAAGGATCACGTCGAATCCGCGTACCATCCCTGCGGCACGGCCAGGATGGGGCGCGCCGACGATCCCCTGGCCGTGGTCGATCCCGAGGCGCGCGTGATCGGGGTCGATGGTCTGCGCCTCGCCGACAGCTCGATCTTTCCGCGGATCACGAACGGCAACCTCAATGCGCCTTCGATCATGGTGGGCGAGAAGGCGGCGGATCATGTCTTGGGCAAGACGCCCCTGCCGCCCTCGAACCGCAAGCCGTGGATGCATCCCGATTGGGAAACCCGGCAGCGCTGAAGAACCACGGCGATGCAGGCGGCGGGCGGGCAGCGGACATTGCTGTCCCCCGCCTCTCCTGAAACAACGACGGCGCTCGGAAGGTGAGGGGGGGCGTGTACCACATCTCGGTTCATTCGGCCCCGCGGTCGCACGGAGCACGCGGGTCGAGGCCCTGCGTGCGGGACTTGGCACGTTCGTCGGCCTCGCGCTCGCCGGGTCGTTCATCCTGGCTCCGGCCGTCGACCTGACGCTCGGCCTCTACCTGGTGGCGCCGTTCGGGGCGAGTTCCGTCCCGCTGTTCGCCGTGCCGAACAGCCCCCTCGCGCAGCCGTGGTCCGCCATCGTCGGCAACATCGTGGCCGCGTTGGTGGGCGTCGCCGTCCGCCTCGTGGTGCCGGATCCGGCCCTGCGCATCGCACTGGCCATGGGCCTCGCGATCACCGTCACGATCCTGTGCCGCGCCCTGCATCCGCCGGCCGGCGCCGTCGCGATGACCGCCGCCATGAGCCCCGACGCCGTGCGCGAGCTGGGCTTTCTTTTGGGGCCTATATACTTAACTAGCCGATCCAACTAGCCCTGTTGACAAAAGGGATTCACGTAGGGCACCGCCCATGATTCAAGCCGGTATCTGCGATGGAGACCA
>NZ_JBELKF010000143.1:0-5439 GCF_042089775.1 Palleronia sp. | reverse complement strand
GGTTCGAAGAGGCCGTGCGCCAGGGCCTGATGCGCCACCTCGCGCAGGACCCGCAGACGAAGGAGGCGATGGACCGCCTCGGCACCGCCGTGGCGGCCGGACAGATACCACCGGCCGCTGCGGCTGACGAAATTCTCGGGCATCTTCTGGTGCAGCCGGGCGGAAAAGTGGACCGGCAGCCTTGACGCCACCCGCATGATCTTTTATCTGCCCGCAACCCTGACACATCCATGTCCGTGGGCGCATTCCTTGTTGCCCGGGCACGCTGAACCGAAGGACGAACCAATGTCGCGTGTTTGCGAACTGACCGGCAAAGGCCCTGCCACTGGCAACAATGTCAGCCACGCCAACAACAAGACTCGCCGGCGCTTTCTGCCGAACCTGAACGACGTCACGCTGATGTCCGAAACGCTCGGCCGCACCGTGAAGCTGCGGATCTCGGCCGCTGCGCTGCGCACCGTAGATCACCGCGGTGGTCTGGACGGCTTCATGGCGAAGGCGAAAGAAGGCGAGCTGAGCCCCCGGGCCCTGAAGATCAAGCGCGAGATCGAGAAAGCGGCCCAAGCCGCCGCCTGATCCCGCTCGGTTTTCGAGCGCAAATGGCCTTGCTTCCGCGGGGTCTTTTGCGTTTCAAGCTGTAATTTCGTTCACCCAGGCCGGCACGACCTTGGTCGCGGGGCCATAGTGCCCCTCGTCGAAGACACCGCCCGAAGGTTCTAGGTTTAGCTCGAGCGTCGGGATCCCATGCGCTGTGGCCATCTCGACGAAGCCGGCTGCCGGATAGACTGTGCCGCTTGTCCCGATGGCGACGAAGAGACTGGCGCGCGTGAGCTTGTCCTCGATCTTGTCCAGCCCGTGGGGCATCTCGCCGAACCAGACGACGTCGGGCCGGACGGTCTGGGCGCCGCACTGCCCGCAATGGTCGAAGGGGTCCATGATCTCTGGCGCGTCCCACCGAGCCCCGCACTTGTTGCACCGCACCCGATCGAGCCGGCCGTGCATGTGCAGGACCTGCGTTGCGCCCGCCCGGTCGAGCAGGGTGTCCACGTTCTGCGTCACGATGAACGTTTCACGCGCCGCCTGGAGACGGGCGAGCGCGTGATGCGCGGCGTTGGGTTCGGCGCTGGCCGCATTGGCACGGCGGGCGTTGTAGAAGTCGAGCACCGTCGACGGGTCGGCCGCGTAGCCCTCGGGCGTGGCGACCTTCTTCAGGTCGTATTCCGTCCACAACCCGCTCTTGTCGCGAAACGTGCCGAGGCCGCTTTCGGCGGACAGTCCGGCGCCGGTCAGTATAAAGATCATGACGGTCCTCCCGTTGTCCGTTCGCCCTCATCCGTATGCGGAGCGGTCAGGACGTGCAAACGCGGAGGCTGTCGAGCGAGCGCGCCGCCGTGGAGATGACTGCTCAGCTGCAGTAGCTTTCTGCGGCGTCACCGAACTTGTTGTAACGCTTCCAGAAAACCTCGTGCCCCTGATTGTCTGACTGGCGGATCTCCTGCGCCAGGTGGGGTTGCTTGAAGAACTTGGCCGCCAGCCTCTGGTCGCGGTTGTCGAGCGTGAAGTCGGCAACCTGCTGAATGCAGCTGCACAGCTGGCGCTTGTTCGCGCCGCGGTCAGAGGTGTTACAGGCGGTTTCGATTGCGCCGGCTCCGGCGCATCCCGCGATTGTCGCGCCCGCAAGGACGACTGGGATAAGTTTTTTCATGTGCTCTGCCTCGTCTTGTCGGGCCGGGGTCGGTCTGTGCCGACTTCCTCGGGCCGCTGCCATACCCGACACGCTAGCATGCAGGCCGGCGCGCTTCGATTTGCGACGCGATAGAAATCAGCGCCGTAACTTGAAATCCACAGCGCCCTCGGGCTCGGCTTCGGATGCGTGAACGTCGTCCACCCGCGCGATGGCGGGACCCTCCCGCAGCCGCTCAATCATCTCGGCTACGGCAGGCTCGGGTCCCTCGATCATCGCCTCGACCGATCCGTCCTCGCAATTCCGGACCCATCCACCCAAGCCAAGACGCTCTGCCTCGTCGCCAGTCCAGGCACGATAGCTGACGCCCTGCACGCGGCCGGTGATCTGAACGAGTCTCGCAATCGTCATGACATCCTCCTGTTTCACGCGAAACGCAGTGGTTTCAGGCCGCGTTCCGGGCGATCCAGTCAGCGGCCAGAGTGAGGTCGGCGCGAAAGTCCCGTTCGGCCGCGGCCTTCGCCGCCGCGTTCGGCACGCGCAGCAGGTAAGACGGATGCAGGGTCAGAAGGACAGGGGTATCGTCCTCGGTCCTCTCAAAGGTGCCGCGGCGCTTCATGATGCCGGCGCCGGTCCCCGTCAGCGACATGGCCGCAGTGGCCCCCATCGCGAGGATGAGCTTCGGCTTGATCAGGCGGCGCTCGGCCTCGAGCCACCACCGGCAGGCCTGCACCTCGCCGGCGTCGGGCTTCTGATGAATGCGGCGCTTGCCGCGGGGCTGGAATTTGAAGTGCTTGACCGCGTTCGTGACGAAGGCCTTGTCGCGGTCGAGGCCCGCTTCCTCGGCCAGCCGATCGAAAAGCTGCCCTGCCGGTCCGACGAACGGGCGTCCCGCAAGATCCTCCTGATCGCCCGGCTGTTCGCCCACAACCATGAGCGGCGCATCTCGGGGTCCTTCGCCGACCACGACCTGCGTCGCATTGCGGTGCAACGGACAGCGGGTGCAGTTAGCGGCTTCCTGGTGCAGCGCAGAGAGGCTGCCGGGGGCGGGAGTGTCTGTCGGGGTCATGCTCAGCTGCTCCGTGATTTTCGCGGCGCGCGCCGGAGCCAGCGTGGGCGCGGCGCGTTGCATCTCTCGCGCCCTGGCCTCTGCCCCGGCGATGAGGTCGGGGATGGCAGCAGCCTCGGGCATGTTCTTCCAGTATCTCCTGGGCATCTCTGATTGCATCGCCTTTACCTTCAGGCGCGCCGGATTGAAGATGTTCCGGAAATAGGTCGTCCAAAGCTGCTCGGTCGCGTCTTTGAGCAGGGGCGGCCGGGGCTGGCCGGGAGCGAGCGCAATCTCCCCATCCTTGAAGTGCACGGTGCGGTCCGGGGTCGCGATGATCCAGTCCATGTCCCCGAAGCGGCGGGCGAAGAACGCGGCGCTGGGTTCAGCAATGTGGTGTTGCGGTTCGAACCAGGCAGCGAAGCGGCGGCGCGACCCGGTGGCGTCGATTTCGCGGAAGCGCAGGAAGGCCTTCATCTTGTGCATGTCGCGGTAAACGGATTTCTCCATCTCGCGAAGCTTGGCCACCGCGGCATCGCCCCTGTCTGTCATCACGCTACGCTCGTCCGCAAGACGCCACAGCAAAGCGTACAGCCGCGCGAAGCGTTCCGGTTCGGCATGCCAACAGACGGCCTCGGCCAGATCGACGAACGCGCGCGAGACCCGCGTCCTGCCGCCCGTGGACGGCGTGGGGGCGGTCGCGAACAAATCGCTTTCGGCCGCTCCGTATTGCCAAAGCACGCCGTCGGGAGGAATGCGTTCCGCCAGAAGTTCGCGGGCGGCGTCGCGCCACGCCGCGGCTGTGTCGGTGTCTGGCAGGGCAACGGTGCGCATATCAGAAAAGCGAGAGCTGTTCCGGAGCGGGAGCGAACCGCGCACGCAGATCAGCAC
This sequence comes from Palleronia sp., assembly GCF_042089775.1. Lineage (NCBI taxonomy): Bacteria > Pseudomonadati > Pseudomonadota > Alphaproteobacteria > Rhodobacterales > Roseobacteraceae > Palleronia > Palleronia sp. The sequence continues at coordinate 1,816 of NZ_JBELKF010000143.1, read as the reverse complement.
TGTCCGTCAAGGGACCCGGTTGCCAGCCGACCACGGTGACGAACGCGCGTGCCTTCTTCAGGCTGGCGCCCATACGAGCCAAGTCCTCGTAGCGCAGGTCGCGGTGACGGCGCGTGGCCAGGATGCGGTTCACTGTCTTCACTCCAAAGCCGGGCACCCGCAGCAGCATGTCCCGGTCGGCCCGGTTCACATCGACCGGGAACAGATACCGGTTCTGGAGCGCCCAAGCGAGCTTCGGATCGATCTCCAGGTCGAGATTGCCGCCGACGGTCGTGCCGGTGATCTCGTCCAAATCGAACCCATAGAACCGGAGAAGCCAGTCAGCCTGATATAGCCGGTGCTCCCGTTCGAGCGGTGGCTTCACCAAAGGCAGCTTGGCCGTCGCGTCAGGAATGGGGGAAAACGCCGAATAGTAGACCCGAGTGAGCTTGTAGCTCGAATAGAGCCGCGTGGACTGCCCGAGGATAGTGGCATCGTTCGCTCCGTCGGCGCCCACGATCATCTGGGTTGACTGCCCCGCAGGAGCGAAGCGAGGTGCCTGCCTGCCAGTATGGGTGCGATCCTGCGCGGCTTCTTTCCGCAGCCGCACATCGGCCATCGCCTTGCGGATGGTCTGCGGCTTCTTCTCGGGCGCATACTTCTGGACACTGGCATCCGTGGGAAGTTCGACGTTGATCGAGATCCGGTCGGCAAACAGGCCGGCCTTCTCGATCAGATCGGGATCGGCATCGGGAATGGTCTTGAGGTGAATGTAGCCCCGGAAGTTGTGGTGCTGCCGTAGCTTCCGGGCAATTTCGACCATCTCGCCCATGGTCTCGTCAGGAGAGCGAATGATGCCAGAGGACAGGAACAGTCCTTCAATGTAATTGCGGCGGTAGAACTCGAGCGTGAGTGTGACGACTTCGTCCACGGTAAAACGCGCGCGGGTGACGTTCGAGCTCACGCGGTTCACGCAGTATGCACAGTCGTAGATACAAAAATTCGTCAGCAGGATCTTCAGCAAGCTGATGCACCGCCCGTCGGGAGCATAGGCATGGCAGATCCCTGAACCTTCGGTCGAGCCCAGCCCGTCGCCCTTGCGCGAATGGCGCTTCGATGTTCCGGAGGACGCACATGAGGCATCGTATTTGGCCGCGTCGGACAAGATCGCCAGCTTCTGTTCAAGGGTAAACCGTGCCATGCGTTCACATTATGTTCTATCGCTGCGCAGGGCTAGGGGGTGCGACAAACGGGCCGCGAGGGATCGTGCTTGAGAATGCGGCCTCGGAAGCCGATGAGACCCGGCGCAGCTGGCTTCGGACATGGCTGTGGCTTCCGGATATTTCGATTGCTCGCGTCAACGGCCGCGGTGATCGGAGCCTTGGCCTTCAGGGCAGACGAAACACCGTGTTAGCGTTGGATCGAGTCGCCGGCGCCGCGAGCGGTGAAGTCTACGTCGAAGAGGTCAAAACCGCCGAAAGCGACGGCGCGGGCTAATCGTTGCCAAGGGCGGCGGCCAGTCTTTGGCAAAGCCGGCAGGGCGCCTTCCAGTAGATTGATGAACGCTGACGCGAGGTAGGATGAGCTCTTGGCGACTGTGTCAGCGCCAACGCCCGTCGTGCAGGATTGCCCGGCGCATAACGCATCCCTCTGCGATGTCTGGCAGGGGAGAATTCCAACCCGCCTCGTCTGCCGAAGCATATTGAAGTCCCACCGGGATCGTGCCGGCGGTGAGGCCACGATTCTCGCCCGCCTCCAGCATGGTAGCGTCCGAGGATCTGGTGTAATTTCAGCGCCGACAACGGTGCGATCCCGGGTGGCCATCGAGTGTATGGTC
>NZ_JBELKF010000142.1:0-5470 GCF_042089775.1 Palleronia sp. | reverse complement strand
TTGTCGCAGCATGTGCCGTCTGCTGCGCCCCGTTGATCATCACGCCGGTGGTGGCACTCATCGCTGCGGGGGGCGCCGGGCTGACTTGAAACCGGACCACCCGATTGGGACAGGCCATCGCCCGAGAGGATTGTCCGGTGGCCAAAGCCCAAGCTGGTTGCCACGTTATTGGAACCCCCGAGCGGAATGATACCGAAGGGGCGCCGCCGATCCGGCAAATGGGCCTCAACTTTGCACACAGTCCCATCCCCACCCGCGACGATGAAGAGGCCGGCTTCCTGCGCCAGGCAGTCCCGGATGTTATCCGAGGACGCTGAGCAATATGTCACCGACATGTCCTGGGCCGCCAGCCACAAGTTCCTCTCCCGGATGTTCGCCCGTACCTACCAACGGGTTGTGAAACAACAGTGCCCGCATTTCCGCCGCACCTTTCCTCGGTGACGCCTCAACTTCTAAACGCCAGACGAGTTTCAGCAAACTTGACCTCGCTTCGAACTTGTTTGGCCAAGGCTGGGAGCCGGATGAACCCGCGCAATCACAGCACAGAATTTTGTCGCGTCGGACGTTTCATCACCTCGAGGCCTACAGGAGATTATCAGAGCCGCCGACTTCACCGACACCGAAGTCGCTGATGCGCCCGCTGATCGGTGGGGGCGATGGTGATTGTAAAATCAACCGCCCGAGACTCTCGTGGCTCGAGAGCATCGGAGCCGCGCGACATCTGCCAGCGGCCTTTAGCTGCAGCAGCCGCGGACACTCTGCCTCGTCTCATTTCGTCATGTTAGCGTGGAGCGCTCCGCTGCGCGATTGCAGCGCGGCAGCCTGAGGGCGGCGGGAACAGATCCGCGTCAGGTGGAAAACGCGGCCACGCCTGAAGGGACGCCCCGCCGCACGAAGCCGCGTCTCCCCGCAGCCTCAGAGCCGAGGGTGACTTGGCGCCCGAGCAGCGATACACAAGCCGGCATGCGCCTCTCCCAACTTCTCACAGTCGAAGCTGCCCGCATCGTCTCTATGATCACCAGCAAAAAGCGGCTGTTCAAAACCTTGTCCGAGGCGGCTGCACAGGCCTACGGCTGCCCTCCGATGCTGTGTGCGGGGCGTTGATGGACCGGGAGAAGCCGGGCCCGACGGGTGTTGGTCAGGGCGTTGCCCTGCCCCATGCGCAGCTCGACACTCTCGAGCATGAGCAAGGAGTTTTCATCCGCCTCGTGCGGCCGCTGGATTTCGGATCAATCGACCGGCAGCCGGTCGATCTCGTCTTCGGCCTGTTGGCCCCGACAGACAAGGGGTCGACCACCTCAAGGCGCTGGCCGGAGTATCGCGGATGTTGAGGAACCCGGACGTGTACGCCAAGCTCAGGGCAAACAATGATCCGCTGACGCTCCACGCAATCCTGACCGAGCCTGCAGTCGCACGGCCTAAATGGCGCATCCGGCCGCGATCTGGTTCATCCTGCGCGTGACCGGCGTGGCTGGGACAGTGCAGGTGATCAGCAACTCAACGATATGACAAGGCTACCGGCCGGCGGAACCCGGGTTTTAGCGGGCGCGTCCTCTATGAGAGAACGGCGCCTGCGAACGGGGCAAGCCGTCAAGCGAGAGCCAGTCCTTTCAAGGGAGCATCACCGCAAGTATCCTTTCATAGGGGGAAAACGCCATCGCTGCCGATCAGTCGTACGACGGCCATTACAAGAATGAAGAGCCAAGCCCGGCGGAGGCGAGGGTCTGGTACCGTCCAGCATCTCGTTCGAAAGGCCGAGAGCGGTGTGCGGAGCGACCTGAGCAAGCTGATCGACGTCACCGTCAGGGTTCCAAACCGCGAGCAGCTGCGCGAGGCTCCCGACGTTGTGGCGCTGGAGCAGCGGGAACAATTTGCGACACGTCCCGATTGAGAAGCCATGCGTGTCACGTGGTTCAGAGTTCTCCTGGGTTTCCTGCTGTTGCTCGTCGGAGCACTGATCGCCGCTTTGATTTGGGCGCACGAACCGGCGATTGCCGAGGTTGATCGACCCGATCCCGAAGCCTTCGATGCCTCGGCTGTTGAAGAGGGTGCCCGTCTCGCCGCGGTCGGCAACTGCATTGCCTGCCATACCGTTCCGGGCGGAGAGGCTTTTGCCGGCGGTCTTGCCGTACCGACCCCCTTCGGAACGATCTATTCGACCAACATCACGCCTGACCCGGAAACCGGGATCGGAAACTGGGGCCTTGCCGCCTTCGAACGCTCAATGCGGGAGGGCATCGACCGAGAGGGAAACCACCTCTACCCGGCCTTCCCCTACACGCATTACACGCTCACCAGCGACGAAGACATTGCCGCGATCTATGCGTACCTGATGACGCGGCAACCTGTGGAATACGCCGCCCCCGAGCCCGATCTTCCCTTCCCGCTGAACATGCGCCCGATACTCGCGGGCTGGAAGCTTCTGTATTTCGACAAGGGGGCGTTCGTTCCCGACCCAGATGCATCCGACCTGATGAACCGGGGTGCCTACCTCGCCGAAGGGCTGGGGCATTGCGGTGGCTGCCATACGCCGCGCAACTGGGCCGGCGCGCAGATCGACGAGGCCCACTGGTCCGGCGGGTCCGCCGAAGGCTGGACCGCCTATCCAATCGACGAGACGTCGCCGGCCCCGATCCCGTGGCGGGCCGAGGACCTGGCCTTCTACCTGCGCCACGGCTGGCACGCGGCGCATGGCGTCTCGCGCGGGCCGATGGCCGAGGTGACCGGCAATCTCGGGCGCCTGCCCGACGAAGACATCGTAGCCATCGCCACCTACACCGCCGCGCAGATGGGCACGCCATCGCAGGACGAGATCGAAGTCGCGGACCAGCTTCTCGAGGCGGTCCAGACCGGGCGCGGTCGGGGGCAGGCCGCCGACACCATGGCGACGCCGCCCGCACCCGAAAACGAGCGCGGCGCGGCGATCTTCGCCACCGCCTGCGCATCCTGTCACGAGGCCGGGCGGCCGCAACCCTATGGCGGGCTGGACTTCCGGCTGAGCACGGCCGTCCATGCCGGCAGCCCGCAGAACATCGTAAACGTCACGCTTTTCGGCCTGCCCCCGGCCGACGGCGCGGCCAGCGCGATCATGCCCGCCTACCGGAGCGTGCTTTCCGACGCGGACATGGTGGCGCTCCTTGACTACATGCGGGCGGCCTACACCGACCTGCCCGCGTGGGAGGGGCTGGAGGAGATGATTTCGGCCACCCGCAGCGGCGAGCACCACGTCTCGATCCGTCCGGCCGACATGATCGAGCGGGGACCAGGCAACCTGGGAGCGGAGGAACAGCCATGGCGACAGGACTGACGATCAACGGCGCGGCCGTAGAAGCCGTCTCGGACCCGGAAACGCCGCTTCTCTACGTGCTGCGGGACGAATTCGAACTTAACGGCGCGAAATATGGCTGCGGGCTGGGCCAGTGCGGCGCATGCACGGTCATGGTTGATGGCGAGGCGGCACTGTCGTGCCTGATGCCGCTGATGACGGTCGAGGGGCGCGACGTGACCACCGTGGAAGGGTTGGGCACGATCGACGATCCCGGCCCCATGCAGCGCGCCTTCATCGCCGAACAGGCGGCGCAGTGCGGCTACTGCATTCCGGGAATGATGATGCGGGCGCAGGCGCTTCTGGTGTCGAACCCCGAGGCCGACGAGGCCGACATCCGTCAGGCGCTGGAATGGAACCTCTGCCGCTGCGGGACTCACATGCGCATCCTGCGCGCCATCCGTCGCGCCCGCGACGAGCTTCAGCGCACCTCGGTCGAGGGAGAGACGCCATGACAGCCGAATTCAGCCGCCGCGCCTTCCTTGGCGCCACAGGCGGCGGCCTCGTCGTCACCTTCGCGATGCGTCGCGCCTGGGCGCAGGAAGAAGAGGCCGAGGTCACACGGCCGGATCAGGGCCTGCCCGGCAGCCTTGGCGATCATCCGACGCTCGACAGCTGGATCAGGATCAGCCCTGAGGGCGAGATCACGATCTTCACCGGCAAGGCAGAGCTGGGTCAGGGAATCAAAACGGCGCTTCTTATGGTCGCCGCCGAGGAACTGGCCGCCGATCCGGGAGAGATCGAAATCCTCTCCGCGGACACCGCCCAGACACCGAACGAAGGCTATACCGCCGCCAGCCATTCGATGGAGGAAAGCGGCATGGCGATCCGCCACGCCGCTGCGAATGTGCGCCTTCTGCTGCTTCGCGAAGCGGCCCGCCAGCTTGACGCCGACGTTTCGGAGCTGCTTGCCGAGGACAAGGTGGTGCATGGCCCCGGTGGTTCGATCGGCTATGGCGAACTGGCAGCCGCCCTGAACCTGAACGTCCCGGCACAGATCGACGTACCGCTTCGGGATTCCGGCGACTTCAGCGTCATGGGCGGCGACTTCCAGCGCATCGACATCCCGCCCAAGGTCACGGGCCTGCCGATCTACGTGCAGGACATCCGGCTCGAAGGGATGGTCCATGCCCGCATCGTCCGGCCGCCCGGCGCCGGGTCGGAACTCGTCTCGGTCGAGATCGCCCCGGTCGAAGAGATGGACGGGGTGATCGGTGTTCACCGCGACGGCAACTTCCTTGCCGTGGTGGCCGAGCGCGAGTGGCAGGCGATCCGCGCCATGCGCGCCCTCGAACGCGCGGCAGAGTGGGACGTGCAGGAAACCCTGCCCGAGAAGGACCGCATCTACGACTGGCTGCGCGAGAACGAGACGGACGTGGGCACAGTGGCCCAACAGGGTTCGGCCACCGTGCCGTCTGGCGAACGGTCGCTGCGGATGACCTTCAACCGGCCCTACATGATGCACGGCTCCATCGGCCCCTCCTGCGCCGTGGCGTCGATGGAGGGCGATCAGCTTCGCATCTGGTCGCACACGCAGGGCGTCTATCCTGACCGCACCGCGATCGCCGAAATGCTGGGCATGCCCGAGGACCGCATCCGCATCAGCCACGTGCAGGGCGCCGGGTGCTATGGCCATAACGGCGCGGACGACGCGGCCGCCGACGCCGCACTGATCGCGCGCGCCTTTCCCGGCCGGCCGATCCGCCTGACATGGATGCGCGAGCAGGAACATGGTTGGGAGCCCTACGGCTCGGCCATGACGATGGACCTGGCGGGCGCCGTGGACGGCAGCGGCCGGATCTCTCACTGGACCCACGACTTGTGGAGTTGCTCCCACGTCACGCGCCCGCCCGGTGCGAACAAGCTGCTGCCGGCGAACCTCTTGGCCAATCCGATCCCGTTCGAGCTCCCCGACCTTCTGATCGTGCCGCCGGGGCTGGGCGACCGCAATTCGGTGCCGCTCTATACGATCCCGAACAAGCGGATCCTCTATCACTTTGTGAAGCCGATGCCGATCCGAACCTCGGCCCTGCGGGCGCTTGGCGCCTATGCCAACGTGTTCGCGCTGGAAAGCTTCATGGACGAAATGGCGGCGCTCGCCGGGGCCGATCCCGTCGAGTTCCGCCTGCGCCACCTGGACGATCC
>NZ_JBELKF010000141.1:0-5482 GCF_042089775.1 Palleronia sp. | reverse complement strand
CGGCCATCGCCCTCGCCGCTACCGTCATCTTCTGGTTATGAGTCCAGAGCCTAGCTTGTTCAGGCTCCCGCAAGAGAACCGCTCGCATGAGCAACCTGTTGGGTGAGCGAAACGCGGATGTCGCGACCGCATTCGTATCTTCTGAAGAGCTATGTCCGACCACGTATCGATGACAGACGGGTCCTGAGTGGCATAATCTTCATCAACCGCCATGAGCTGCGCTGGTGCGCTGCCCCCAGCGAGTATGGCTCGCCGAAGACGCTGTACAACCGGCGGAAGCGGCGGAGGTGAGAAGCGCAGCTGCGAACGATGTGTGTTTGTCAGGATCATGGAAGGCTTGGCGGCCGAGGGCACGGAGCGGAAGGCGATCACGATCCCTCTCATTGTTTGCTGCGCAATCGACTGCCTGGCAGCGGATGCGACCCGTCCCGTACGGCCTCCAGCCTGCGGTAGAAAAAAGAAGAGGGGACGTGGCAGGCTGATCGGACGACGGAAGGTGGGATGGACAGGAGGCTCCAGGCCGTCACCGACAGCATCGGAACCCCGATCCGCCTTTCGAGAGTCACTGGACCAACTTTGGTTCCTCGATCTCATCAAGGCCGGCCCTCCTCTCAGCGATGTAAGCACCGCCTGCCGGGCAGTGGGTCAGCGACCATAACGCGGGGCCAGAGCCTTGATTGGTAGCTTGCCACCGGCCAACTGGCTACCGGGCAATTGCGAAGACGATGCGACCTGGCTCCACAAAGGCCTTTTGCACAAGGACATGCCCCCCGCATCGCGGGGCGGAAGTCGCGCACCGGGCTTGCCCGATACCGCAAATGCCGTTACAAGCGCCGCAGCAGGATCGAGATCATGTTCGAACGCCCGAAGAACTGGCCGCGCCGCCACCCAGTTCACGATCGGTACCCGAAGGTCTTCCGGTCAGCGACCGCTCTCGCAAGGACGGTCCCGGTCTGGCTTAAAATCTAAGGTGTCTGGAGCATAGACCGTGGAACCGGACCATGACGTAAGGTGCGTCGCGACCTCCTCCGCAGCACTTGCCATGTGTTTCATGGAGTCTGCGCATCGTCAGCGTCGCGGTCGCAGCCGGCACCGCGAGGCTATGGCATCCACATCTGGACTCGCTCTGCGGAATTACTGGAGATATGATCTCAACCGCTCAGCACATGAGGCAAGGTCGTCCTGCTCCGAAAGACGGCCAAGCAGCAGTGACGGGGCCGACGCCGGTGCAGCGGTGGTCAGACGATGGCCACGTCGTGATGACCCAGCGTCCCGCCATAGGCGGCCTGTACGCGGACCTTGTGCTCGAGATCCCTGATGATCGCGCCCGAAAAGTCCTTTTCCGTAAGGTCCTCAATCATGCAAATGCCGCCGGGTGTATCGACGTTGATCTCCATCATCTTGTCACCGACGATGTCGAGTCCCGCCAGGTACATGCCGTCGCGGATGAGCTTCGGCGCCGCGACCTCGGCCACACGCAGAGCCGCCTCGTCCGGCTCGACGACCTCGACCTTGCCACCCGCCGAGATGTTCGAGCGCGCGTCGCCGCTGTCGTTGTAGCGCCGGATGCAGGCGTAGACGCCGTCGACCTTGAGCGGCCGACCGTTCAGCGTGATGAGGCGCAGGTCGCCCTCGGCCGCCTTGGGAAGGTACTCCTGAACGATGGCGTATCCGTCGCGCAGAGTGGCCTCGATCATCTGGTTGATGTTCGAGCCGACGCCTTCGGTGATGACGAAGACACCGTGCCCGCCCGACCCTTGCAACGGCTTGATCACGCCATTGCCGCCCTGATCTTCGATGAACCTGGTGATGACAGCCTCGTCGCGCGAGATGAGCGTCCGGGGCCGGATCGAGCTTGGGTAATGCTGGAAATAGGTCTTGTTCGATGCATCCGTCAGGCGGAAGGGATCGTTCAGCACGATCACCCCCTGCCGCGCCGCGAGCTGTGCGAACAGCAGCGAAGAGCCATGCGCCCAAGGCCGGGTCAGCATCTCGTCCGCAGGGTCGGCACGCAGCATCACCACGTCCGCCTCGCTGAGGCAGATCGTCTCGCGGCGCGCATCCTCGCGCTGCAGATCGGCGAGCGTTGCGGTGTCGTCCTTATAGTCCGACCGTGACGGCAGGACCCCCGCCCCCGTGATCGAACCATCCGCCTCATAGGTTAGGTCGACCAGCGACACGAGCGAGACGTCGTGCCCCATCGCCGTTGCCCGCCGGGTCAGCCGGATGGTGGTGTAGTTGTCCTTTTCGGTCGCGATGTCGTTGATGACGAAGACCAGTTTCATGGCGTTTCCCTGGAATAAAGCTCGGTTATGGGCGTCGTGCGGGCCGTCTCGAGGCGGCCTGCACATCCCTCGCCGGTGAGGTGGAGCGGCAGGACCGCCGGGGGCAGAAGCACGCCCTCTTCGGTCAGTTCGGTGATGGTCTTGAATTGCGACAGGGCAAACTTGCCGGCGAAAAGGGATTCGATGTCGTTGCCTTGCGACAGCCAGGCCAGCAGGTCGACCAACCCCGAAAGGTAGACCGCGTCCTTGGTCAAACCGCCGCCACGCTTTGCCCTAACCGCCGTGTCGAATGCGGTGTGGGGCGGGATGGAGTGTTCGTCATGCAGGCAGCCGAAGATCTGCTCCAGCGTCTCGCCATTTATGGCCATGTCGGCCGCGATGACACGAGCCGCCAGCACCCGGAGCCGCTGAGGCGGAAGCGAACCGACAAGCCATTCCGCAAGCGTCGCCAGCCCCTCCTGCAATTCATCGTAATCGGGCAAGCCCGTCTCGAGCTGGCGGAGCGGCTGCCGGCGCCCGTTATGGCGGGTGACGACGTGGGTTCCGACCTCGTGGGCGATCAGCGCCGCCACGCGGGCCTCGGCGACCAGGGTATCCGAGTCAATCCACAGGTCACCGTGATTGACCATCAGGGCCGAGTTGATGTCGGCCTCGATCAGCATCCCGAAATCGAAGCTGGGATCGGCCTTGCGGTAGGCCGTGCGCGCCGCGAGCGCGGCCTTGGCAATGTCGGCGGCTCCGACGGGGTTCGCAATCTCGTCCTCCAACGGGACGGTGTCGAGGATCGACTTGGCGTGACCCATCAGCACCGGGTCGGGCGATCCGAACAGCGCGATGCTGGCATGCACGAAGCCGTCCTGCTCGCGCAGGGCCACAAGGTCGATCTGGCGCTGCAACTCGCTGCGCTTTTCGCGCAGCAAGAGCTCGATCAGCGGATGCTCGACATGGTCGAGGTCCGGCTTCAACAGCTGCTCGCGCAACGCGTCGAAATCGGCCTCGTGGGGCGGGTAGGTCAGCGGCGGCGCGCGGCGGAAGCCCGATTGCACGAACTTTTCCCAGCGTTCGTGATTGCCGGTCGGCGACAATGCGGCCAGCCAGTCGATCCTTGTCTCGATGTCGAAGAACGTGTCGTCGGCTTGTCGCGCAATAGGATCAAGCGTCATGGTCAAAGCGCCCGGCGCGCCGCTTCGGTTGCCCGCGACAGGTTGGTCCGCAGGTCCTCGAGCATCGCGATGTCGGCCCGGTTCGTCCATTCATCCATGAAGAATTTCTTGTATTCCAGCGTAATGGTGCAGACGGACTCGCCATATTCCGCGAAGACCCACTCCGGCCAATGCCCGCCATCGACGAAGCGCACGTTGCGCCGGATGTCGATCTCGCGCCCCGCCGCCTCGCCTTCGAGGCCCGACCAGAACGCGTCGACGACGCCGCCGAACCTGTCCTCGTCAGCCGTAGTAAGCCCGAGGTCGATGTCTGGATTGTCCGAAGCCGGTGCGGGATCCGCATCCGGTCCGTCCCTGCGATGGTTGAAGGAATGCACGTCCAGAAGCAGCACGCGGCCGTGCTGGGCGATGCTCTCCTCTATCCAGCCGCGCATCATGTCATAGAAGGCAGCCCGCGTTTCCAGCGACTGCGCCACCATCTCGTCCGTGGGCTTCTCGTCCCAGATCGTCAGCCCCCAGGCGTCGGAGGAATCCAGGTAGACGGCCTCGTTCACGGGGCGGTTCAGATCGATCTCGAACCGCGAGGTGCGGGCGCGGAAGGTCTGGTCGCCGACGCCAGCCAGAATGTCGGTCAGCGGGTCCTCTTCGCGGCGGCGCTCGTCGTCGGTCAGCGCGACTCGGTCCAGCAGCTCCGGGCGCATACGGTGGCCTGCATGAACGGCCGTCGCGATGACGGGGCCGGGGTTTCGGGCGATCTCCCAAGTTGCCATGAACATACTCCTGTTTTCCGGCCCAACGACCAGCGGCGGAGGAAGTTCAGCGATGCTATCGCGGGTCGGGCCGGAAGGATGCTGCGTCCCGGAAAGACAAATGTTCCGGGTTTCCACGGAACGGCATGTTCGGTCGTCGTCTTATCCCACCAGAGAAGGCGGACGCAGCCCGCGCACCCGCCGCCCAACGTTAAAGGGGGCACGTGCGGTTGCGAACCTCGGTCGAAAAATCGGAGAACCATTCATGACGGGTCGCTTGATCGTTCTGTCCAACCGCATACCGACTAGCGGCCCGCCGTCAGGGGGACTGGTCGTCGCGATACACGAATTGCTGGCGGAACGCGGCGGTCTCTGGATCGGATCGGCCGACGAGTTTGCCGAGACGCCGTCCGAAACCTTCCAGCCCCTCAAAGACGGGAAAGGGTACGAAAAGGCCGTCTTCGATCTGACCGAAGCCGAACATGCCGGGTTCTACCTCGGCTACGCCAACTCGGTTCTTTGGCCGCTGTGCCATCACCGGACAGATCTCATCGCGCTCGATCGCCAGTACGCCGAAAGCTACACTGCGGTAAATGCCCGCGTCGCGCGCATGCTCGCGCAGACCGTCGAGCCCGAGGACGTCATCTGGGTGCACGACTACCATTTCCTGCCGATCGCATTGGAACTGCGCAAGCTCGGTGTCTCGGCAAAGATCGGTCTGTTCCTGCACATCCCGTTCCCGACCCTTCCCGACATCGAGGCCCTGCCCGAGCGGGACGACTTCTACTACTGGCTCGCCGCCTTCGATCTCGTGGGATTGCAGACCGAGGCGGACGTGGCGCGGTGCCTCGATAGCTATCGTGCCCAGCATTCCGGTGAGATGCTGTTCGACGGTCGCGTGAAGTTCCACGACCGCGTCTTCCAGGTCCGCTCGTTCCCGATCGGCATCGACGGCAAGGCTTTCACGGCCGTAGCCGAGAAGCCGCTCACGCACGACCCGGTCCACATCCGTGCCGACGCCAGACTCATTCTCGGCGTGGATCGGCTGGACTATTCCAAAGGCATCCCTCACCGCATTCGCGGTTTCGGCAACTGGCTCGACAAACGTGGCCCTGATTCCCCGCGCGGCACCCTGATCCAGATCACGCCGCCCTCGCGCGAAAGCGTCGCCGCGTATCAAGCCATCGCGCGGGAACTCGAAAGCCTTGTCGGGCGCCTCAACGGCCGATACGGAGAGCTCGATTGGACGCCGATCCGCCTGATCGAACGCGCGGTCCCGCGCGAC
>NZ_JBELKF010000140.1:0-5523 GCF_042089775.1 Palleronia sp. | reverse complement strand
ACCGAAGCCCAAAAGTCTTCCTCTCGGCCATCGCCCTCGCCGCTACCGTCATCTTTTGGTTATGAGTCCAGAGCCTAGCAGGCTGCTGAAAAAGGATTTTGAGGAGCATCTATCGTCGACTTCGTCGATGGGGGACCCGAGCGCTTTTCCTCTGCTCAACGAGAGCGCTTGAAAGACCAGCCTATTCGGGCACGAGCGTGGTGACCGCCGACTTTTTCAGCAGCCTGTTAGGGTTTCCTGATACGAGCAAGGATTCCCGCGGCAGCTTCCAGGAGATCATGGTTGGTCAGACATATACCAAGGGGGCCCACCTTGCTGCACTGCGAGAGATGTTGCCAAAGGGGAAGATTACGCTTGTAGGGGAAACCGAAAGTCAAACGGCGAGGGTGATTCCGGACGTATTCCGCAACCATATAAATGATGATCTGTTCGAGTGGATGATTATCAAGTTCGACAAGAAGGTTTCAAAACCTGTTAGCAGGAAGCGCGTGAAGGATTTCAATGAAGATCTCGCGGAGTTCATGAGCGCAGAGATGACTTCTTCCGATGATGAGATCGCAAGACATGAGCTTCTTGAGAGGTAGTGCAGCGAGAAACTGAAAAACGACTATGGTCTGGATCGCTTCGGCACTCCATACGCGTTCCAGATTTCAAACTTCCAGTCGATACAGTTTCCGCAAGTGTGGATCAAATCTCCCGTTCAGCACTTCGGCGAAACGGAGAAGTCTGTCGGGTTTCCGCTAATCCGACGTGCTTACAGGAAGAAGCTGAAAGGTTATGCATTCGATCAAGAAGTCTTAGATCCAGACCTGCGCGATGCGCTCGCAAGGCGGGTTCTTAAAGCGACGATACAACCGGTGTCGTCGTTCATCAACTCGCTGCGCATACGGACGAGCCATACGAAGAGGGCCGGTGGCAAGTCTGGTCGGAATGGCCCAAGCTATATAAACGGCGCACTGTTTAATCCGGCTGTGCTGGTGGCCGTCTTCAACATCTACAGGATCTACTTAATTCGCTCGAAGCTCGCCAATATCTGGGGCCGGGTGCCGCGTCATCGAACTTATCAGAGGTGGAACAGGGCCTCTCTTACGTTCGGGTTCCGGGCTCCGAGGAGACAATCGAGATCCCCAAGCGCCGTTCTTCTGCTCCCGTGATGCGAACCCCAGCGATGCGCCTCGGCGCAGATGCGATTCGGGATCGCGCTCCCGACCCCCGCCGCATCCTCTACCGGCCTTGGCTGTTCCACGGCACTCCGTTGTGGCGAAAGTTCGAGACCAGATGACAAGAGGCCCCGGCGAACTTTCTCGCCGGGGCCTCCCTGTGTCCCAGATCCCGGAATGCGTCAGCCAACCGGAGCACCCTTTTTTCTGTCAGACGGCGTCGAGCCCCCTGCCCTTCAGAAGCGCCTCAGGTCCCGGCATCCGGCCGCGGAAGGCGATGTAGGCGTCCGCCGCCTCTTGGCTGCCGCCGGCGCTGAGGATGTGGCGCTCGAGCTTTTCAGCCATGTCGGGGTCGAACGGCCCGCCGGCCTCCTGGAAAGCGGCGAAGGCGTCGGCGTCCATCACCTCAGACCACATGTAGCTGTAATAGCCCGACGAATAGCCGTCGCCCGAGAAGATGTGGGCGAAATGCGGCGTGGCGTGGCGCATGCCGATGGCCTTGGGCATCTCGATCCCGTCGAGGATCTCCTGCTGGCGGGCGATCGGGTCCTCAGGCGCCTCGCCGGTGTGGAATTCGAGGTCGACGATGGCGCTGCCGAGGTATTCGACCGTGTGGAAGCCCATGTCGTAGGTTGAGGCGGCGAGCAGGCGGTCGCGCATCTCGTCGGGCATGGGCGCGCCGGTGTCGGCGTGGGTGGCGTATTTCGTCAGCACCTCGGGCACTTCGAGCCAGTGTTCGAAGAGCTGTGAAGGCAGCTCCACGAAGTCGCGGGCGACGCTGGTGCCCGAGATCGACTCGTAGGTCACGTTGGACAGCATCTGGTGCAGCGCGTGGCCGAACTCGTGGAACAGCGTGCGCGCGTCGTCATAGGACAGGAGCGCCGGCTTGCCCTTCGAGGGCTTGGCGAAATTGCAGACGTTGACCACGATGGGCCGCACGCCGGCCTTCTGTGAACGGATGGCGGAACACCACGCGCCCGACCGCTTGGAGCCGCGGGCGAAGTAGTCGCCGAGGAAGATGGCGATGTGTTCGCCCTTGCGGGTGACCTCCCACGCGCGGACATCTGGGTGATAAAGCGGCACGTCCACGGGCGCGAAGTCGAGGCCGAAGAGGCGGTTGGCGCAGTCGAAGGCGGCCTCGATCATGCGGTCGAGCTGGAGGTAGGGCTTGATCTCGGACTCATCGAGGTCGTGCTCGGCCATGCGGCGCTTTTCGGAATAGTAGCGCCAGTCCCAGGGTTCGAGGTCGCCGTTGACGCCGTCATTGTGCATCATCGCCGACAGGCGCAGGCCGTCCTCGACCGCGCGATCGCGGGCGGGTTCCCAGACCTTCATGAGAAGCTCGCGCACGGCCTCGGGAGTTTTGGCCATCTCGGTCTCGAGCTTGAACTCGGCGAAGTCGTCATAGCCCAGAAGGCCCGCGCGTTCCTCGCGCAACTCAAGGATCTCGGCGGCGATGGCGCGGTTGTCGGTCTCGCCCCCGTTGGCGCCGCGGGCGGTCCAGGCGGCGTGGGCGCGCTCGCGCAGGTCGCGGCGCGGGCTGAACTGCAGGAACGGCACGATGATCGAGCGCGACAGCGTGATGACGGGGCCCTTCACGCCACGCTCGGCCCCCGCGGCGCGGGCGGCGTCGATAACGAAGTCGGGCAGGCCTTCCAGCTCGTCCTCGGTCAGCTCCATCATCCAGTCGCGCTCGTCCGCGAGCAGGTTCTGGGTGAACTGCACGCCAAGCGACGACAGCCGCTCGGTCACGCTGCGCAGGCGGTCCTTGGCAATGCCTTCCAGTTCGGCGCCGGCGCGGACGAAGCGACGGCGGGTGAGGTAGAGAAGGCGCTGCTGCTCGCCCGTCAGGTCGAGCGTGTCGCGCGACTGCCAGAGCGCCTCGATCCGGGCGAAAAGCGCAGTGTTCATCGCGACGTCCGACGAGTAGGCCGACAGCATCGGCGAGAACTCGCGGCTGAGCTCTTGGCGTTCGTCGTTCGTGTCGGCGCCGGCGATGTTGTAGAAGACGCCGAGCACCCGGCCCAGAGTCTCGTCCGCAGTTTCGAGCGCTTCGATCGTGTTGGTGAAGCTGGGGGTCTCGGGGTTGCTGGCGATCGCCTCGACCGCCTCGCGCGCCTGGACCAGCGCCGTCTCGACCGCCTTCATGAAGTGCCCGTCCTCGATGCGGTCGAAGGGGGGCATGTCGAAGGGTGTATCCCAGGGCTCGAGCAGCGGGTTGGTCACGGTGGTCTCCTGTTTTGATCCCCTTACCCTAGACCCGATCGCGCCCAAGGCGAACCCCGCGCGTCACGCGCCGCCGCAGACGGGGCAGTCGGGACGGCGGGTCAGCGCAATGGTGCGGTGCTCGCCCCAGAGCGCGTCGTAGATCGCCATGCGCCCGCGATGCCCCTGCCCCGCGCCCGTCAGTTCCTTCACCGCCTCGGCCGCCATCATGGTGCCAAGGATTCCGGGGAGCGGGCCCAGCACGCCGGCCTCGGCGCAGGTGGGCGCAAGGCCGGGAGCGGGCTTTTCGGGGAAGATGCAGGCGTAGCAGGGGGTGCCCTCCCACGGGGCGTAGGTTGTCAACTGCCCCTCCCACTGACTGAGCGCGCCCGAGATCAGCGGCACGCGCGCCGCATTGCAGGCGGCGTTCAGCACGTACCGGGTGTCGAGGTCGTCGCAGCCGTCGAGGACGAGGTCGTAATCGGCGACCAGATCGCCCGCGATCTCGGCCGTGAGGCGGCGGTGGTAGGGGCGGACGGTGACGAAGGGGTTGAGGGTCTTCATCGCGGCCTCGGCCGAGAAAACCTTTGGCATGCCGATGCGCGCGTCCGTGTGGATGACCTGCCGTTGCAGGTTCGTCGCCTCGACGGCGTCGTCATCTATCACGCCGATGGTGCCGACCCCGGCGGCGGCGAGATAGAGCATCGCGGGCGAGCCGAGGCCGCCCGCCCCGACGACAAGAATGCTGCTTGTCTTGAGGCGCTTCTGCCCCGGCCCGCCCAGCTCGCGCAGGACGATGTGGCGGGCGTAGCGCTCGATCTCGCCGGGGGCGAAGGTGTCGGTGCGCAGCTCGGGCGGGCGGTTCTCGGGGCGGACCCGGCGGCGCAGGAGCTTCAGGCCGAACGCATAGGCCCAGACGACCGCGCCGATCCCGCCGAGGACGAGCCATTCGCCCACATTGCCCCCCAGGGGCGACGCCGGCGCCAGGATCGCGAGCGCCAACACCGCGACGTAGAGGAGGCCCAGCGCCAGGGACCGCGCCTGCCGCGGCCAGCCGGCGCGCCCGCCGACGATCCAGATCACCGCCGCGAGTGCAAGGGCCCAAACCATGCGCCATCTCCCCTGGAAAAGCTGAGCCCTGCTTAGAGCGAACGCCGGCCGAGAGGAAGGCGCACGACGGAGAGCGCCCTTCAACCCGCCATTAAGGGTCAGCCTGTAAGCGTCGTTCGAATGCTCCGTCATGTGGAGCGCAGTGCATGCCATAAGCGGAGCCAGCGGATGGAACGTCTTTCTAACCTCAAGATCGGAACCCGGATCGCAGCCGGCTTCGGCTGCCTCCTGGTCCTCATGGCGCTTCTGGCGCTTACAGCCATCCTGGAGGTCAACGGCATCAGCAAGAAGCTGAGCGAGATCAACGACGTCAACGCGGTCAAGCAGCGCTACGCCATCAACCTTCGCGGCAGCGTGCATGACAGCGCAGTCGCGGTCCGCGACATCGTCCTGCTGGAGTCGGGGCCGGAGCGGGAGCGGGCGCTCGACCACCTTCAAGAGCTGACGGCGACCTATGCCGCGAACGAACGCGAACTGGCCGGCATGCTCTCCGACGGATCCGGCTCCACGGAAGTCGAGGATCAGATCCTGCAGAAGATCCAGGCAGTTCGGGCCGCGACAGGTCCGCTGGCAGAGCAGGTCGTTGCCACGCGCATGAACGGCGATGTCGATCGCGCAAAGGACCTCCTGCTGTCTCAGGCCCGGTCCGGCTACGCGGCCTGGCTCGCCGCGATCAACGAATTCATCGATCACCAGGAGACCCTGAGCCAAGATCTTGGAAAAGAGGCCCGGCGTTCGGCCGGAGGCTTCGATCTTGTCGCTGTTGGTGCTCTGGCAATCGCCCTCCTCCTCGCGTCCCTCGTGGCCATGGTGACCGTCCGGTCCATCACACAGCCGATGAAGAGCCTGCAGGATCTGCTGAAGCGCATGGCACGCGGTGAAGACGCCCGCGATGGCAATATCTCGTGCCGCAAGGACGAACTCGGCGATCTTGCACGCGTCGTTGCCGATGTCCGCGAGTCGGTCCTGCGGACGGAAAAACAAGCGGCGGCAGCACGCGCGGCCCTCCAGGAAGAGCAGCTTCGCCAAGCAGAGGTCGCGGCCGCCG
>NZ_JBELKF010000040.1:0-31826 GCF_042089775.1 Palleronia sp. | reverse complement strand
TCGGCCATCGCCCTCGCCGCTACCGTCATCTTCTGGTTATGAGTCCAGAGCCTAGAGATGCAGGTTAAAGTTGCTGCGAACGCGAGCATTCAGAGAGGAGCGAGCCGCGGCCGATCTCGTCAGTCACGAAGCTCCGAACGCTCAGGGGAGCACGAATGATAAGCGAGCCTCTCTGGGGGCCAATGAATGCCATAGGCGACAGCGCCCTGGGCCAGTGCGACATGCTCAACGCATGAGCCTCCTTGGCGGAACGCTGTTGGGCTCGTTCTTACCTCCAGCCGCCGGAGAAGACGGTTTCGATCATTCCGAGCTTATCCGCTTTCTCCCGCCTCTTCCGGTTTCTCGAGCTCTTTCGTTTCACGAGGCCATCCGCAGGCGCAACTCCCGGCGGGTCGGGAATGCGCGCGCCGGCGGACCGTAATGTTCTCGCGCGGCCGCACCGCCGGCAATCTGTACCACCTCCGGGAGGAGCGTGCTGACCTCGTCGAAGGCCCGGGCGTTCAGCGCGGTGAGAGCCTGGGGGCCGGGATAGAAGCTTTCGCTTTCGATGCCGCCGGCGACGATGATCTGGTGACGCTCGAACAGGAGATGGATGTAGCACACGCGGGACTTTCCGTTGGCCACCCGCGCCCCCGGCTGGTCGAGCAGGTAGGCCGCGCGGACCAGTTCGTCGCCCAAAAGAATCCCGTGCTGGCGCGAGACGAGAAGGTCGCGGTCGAGCCCCCAGTACCCCGCGGACAGTCGGATCGGGCGTAACCGCGGCTCTCGCAGCAGGGCGGGTTGACCGACGACCGAGCGCCCGATCCACGCCAGGGGCTGGGGTCCGTCGTCGCGGGTGCAGACGAGGTCTCCGGGCCGCAGGTCGTCAATCGGAACGACGCCTCGCGGGGTCAGGACCGGCGTGCCGGAGGTGAAGCAGGTGACGCCGGTATTTCCCTTGGTGAAGGTCGAGGAGGTTGCGTTCGTCATCGTGATCGACCCCGACCCAAACGACGTGTTGTCGCTGTAGTCGGTTTGTCGCCCGCGCTGATCAAACAGGCTCGACTGGTTCAGCACCCCGTCGTCGTCGAAGTCGGCCCGCAGTTCGGACATCGAGTCGTAGTAGTTCGAAAGGTCGATGAAGTCGTTATTGGTCCGATCGCCGTCATTCAGGGCACCGGAATCGTCCGTGCCGAAATCCGCGACCGTGTCGTTCCCACTGCCCGCGCCATACCGGAAGGTATCGTTGCCGTCCCCGCCCACAATGACGTCGTCGCCCGATCCGCCCAGGATCGTGTCGTTGCCGCTGCCGCCGAACACGGTGTCGTTGCCGAGCTCCGCAACGATGTAGTCGTGACCGCTGCCGCCGTCGACGTAGTCGTTGCCGCCCTCGGCCATCAGGCTGTCGTCGCCCGAGCCGCCGTGGATGGTGCTGGCCCCGTCGCTCCCGTAGATCGTGTCGTTGCCGGCCCCGCCGTCGAGCGTGTTCTGGCCGATACCTCGCTCGTCGACCGTATCGTCGATCACGTCATTCCCGTCACCGCCCGAGACCGAGTCGTCGCCGTTTCCGTATATGATCGTGTCGTCTCCGGCACCGCCCAGGAGGGTGTCGGAACTGCTGGTCCCCTTGATGGCGTTGGCGTCGTCGGGGTCGTAGGTCTGGCTGTCGATCGTGCTGTAGGCGGGGGCATAGCTTCCACTGCCGACATTCGAGATCGTGCTGATGGTATAGTTGTTGCCGGGCTGGACCGGGCCGTCGACCACGACACCGACCGGGGTGCCGCCGATCTCGATCACGTAGGCTGGGTGGGCGTGGCCGTACTCGTCGGTGTAGGTAAAGGCCTGCTCCAGATAGCCCTGCCCCTGTGCCACCACGGAGCCGTTCGCGTCCCGGACGACGACGTACTGGCTTGAGTCGGCACCCACCTCGTCTGCGTTATCATCGCCGCCGAACGTCGAGTCATCGTCCCACACCTCGAATACGAGGGCGTCGGAATCCACGTCCCAAGTCGGATCGACCTGCCAGGACGAGCCGGAAATGAACCTGATGTCCGAGGTGGAGAACCCGGCAAATGTATAGACCGCCATACGTCGAGCTCCCCCGAGTGGTACGGAGGGGAGATGACCCGCGAATGGGGCAAGAAATGCAGATCAGCGGGTCAGCTTTGCGGCGTTTGCCCACAAAATCCGGCGATGTTCAGTCTTCGGACGCCCAGTCCTCGAGCTTCGAAATCGTGTCGCGGGTGATCTGCTGGAGGTTCTCGAACTGCGCGAGATACGGGCACGGCTCCTCCAGTCGCTCCTTGACCGATCCCATGGGGAAGAGGTTGGCGGCCTTCAGCTTCTTCAGCTCGGACCACTCCACCGGCACGGCGACCGGCGCGCCTTGACGGGCGCGGACGGAATAGGGGGACACGGCAGTCTGACCGCGCTCGTTGCGGAGGTAGTCGATGAAGATCCGGCCTTTGCGCTTGGCCTTGGACATGGTCGCGATGAAGCGGTCGGGCTCGGCCTCGGCCATGAGGTGGGCGAGCGTCTTCGAGAAGCCCTTGACCGTGTCCCACCCGTGCGCCCGGCGCAGCGGCACCCAGACGTGGACGCCCTTGCCGCCCGTCACCATTGCGCCGGCCTCGATCCCGAGGTCCGACAGCCGGTCGCGCAGATCGAAGGCGGCGGACTTGGTGTCGTCCCAAGTCAGCCCCTCGTCCGGGTCTAGGTCAAAGATCATCCGGTCGGGCCGATCGATCCGGTCGGTGCGACTGCCCCAGATGTGGAACTCGATCGTGCCCATCTGCGCGCAGGCCACGAACGCCTCGGGGCGGGTCGCATAGATGTAGGCTGCGGTTCCGCCATTCTTCTCCTCGATCTCGACCTCTTCCACCGCCTCGGGGAAGCCGTCGCTGGCGTGTTTCTGGAAGAAGATCTGCCCTGACAGCCCCCGCGGCGCCCGCAAGAGCGACAGGGGCCGGTGTCCGGCGATCTGGACCAGCCGCTCGCCCGCGCGGTCGTAGTGGCGCGCGAGGTCGAGCTTTGTGCAGCCCGAGCTGGGGAACACCTCGCGGTCGGGAGACGAGATCGCGACGCCGGCAATCTCGGCCTTGCCGTCCCGCCGGGTCTTCGGCTTCGACTCCGATGCCTCGTCCTTTCGCTCTGGCACCTCGTCCTGCGCCAGCACCTCGTCCTGGGGCGTCTCGAGGCTGACATTCCCGGCGGCCTTGTCCTCGCGCATGCCCTGATAGGCGCCGTGGCGGATGTGGCCGTCGGCGGTGAACTCGGTAAATTCGACCTCGATCACCGTGTCGGCCCTGACCCAGACCGCATCACGCGAGATGTCCTTGGGCACGTCCTTGAAGGGCGGCGTCTTGCGCGCGGTGAACCCTTTCGCGAGGGCCTGCATGTCATCTTGGCTGTAGCCGGTGCCGACACGTCCGCGATAGCGCAGGCCCTCGGGCCCATGCTCGCCCACCAGCAGGGACGCGAAGGGGCGGTTCTTGTCCGAGGGCGTGTAGCCCCCGACCACGAACTCCTGCCGCTTGGTGCATTTTACCTTCACCCACGCCTTCGAGCGGGTGGAGCGGTAAGGAGCAGACAGCTTCTTCGACACGATTCCCTCGGCACCCTGCTTGCAGGCGGCGGCAAAGACCTTGTCGCCGTGGCCCACCACCTGGTCCGTCAGGCGCAGCGGACCATTCTTCGGCATTCCGCGGCACAGCTTTTCCAGCGCGTCGCGGCGGTCCTTCTGGCTTTCTCCGGTCAGGTCCTCGCCGTCGAGCGACAAGAGGTCGAAGCAGAAGAACACCAGGTCGCCCCTCTCCTTCAGCGCCCGTTGCAGCGATGAGAACGGCGAGCCGCTGATGTTCGCGGCCATGACCTCTCCGTCCAGGAGGCAGGCGTCGCAGGGCAGCGGGTCGAAGGAGCCCGCGAGCGCGCCGAACTTGCCGGTCCAGTCGTTGCCGTTGCGGGTCCAGAGGGTCACGCCCCCCTTCCCCACCGAAGCCAGCGCGCGGTAGCCGTCGAACTTGGTCTCGTGCACCCAGTCTTTGCCCTCGGGCGCGTCGCTGACCAGGGTGGCAAGCTGGGGCTTCTGGAACTTCGGCCCCTTGAGACCCCGGTCAGGACCGCCGGTCGCAAGCTCTTCGGCCTCGGCGTCATGGGCAATCGCGTCCATGTCGCGGCCCGTCGCGATGCTCGTCAGGTATCGCCCGGTCAGTGCGTCCGAGTCGCCCTCGACGTACTGGTCCTTCTCCTTGATGAGCAGCCAGGCCCGGTCGCCCCCCTTCTTGAACCGCACGAGCGCGTAGCCGCCCCGGACCCTTTCGCCCGCGATGTCCATCTTTAGGTTGCCGCGCTCGATCATCTCGCCCACGTCGCCGCGCGGGGTCCAGGTGCCCTTGTCCCACAGCATCACGGTGCCGCCGCCGTATTCGCCTTCGGGAATCGTGCCCTCGAAATCGCCGTAGTCGAGCGGGTGATCCTCCGTCCGCTGCGCGAGTCGCTTGTCGCCGGACTTGGGCGACGGTCCCTTCGGCACCGCCCAACTCAGCAGCACCCCGTCCCATTCGAGGCGCAGGTCGTAGTGCAATGCCGAGGCGTCGTGCTTCTGGATCGAGAACCACATATCCTCGCCGCGTGACGCGCCCGCCTTCCCCTCGGGCTCGCGCGTCTTCGAGAAGTCGCGCTTCGCGTTGTACGTCTTCAGCTTGTCGCTCATCACGACGCTTTCTTCTTGCGGGTGCCCGTGGACTTCTTCCTGGCCGTGGTCTTCGTGCTCTTGGCGCCTTCGCCCTCGCCTTCATCCTGCTCAAGGCTCGCCTTCAGCGCGCCCATCAGGTCGACCACGTTACCGCCCCCGCCGCCCTTGCCGGAGTCGGCCAGCACCTTCTCGGTGTCGCCATCCTCGCGCTTGGTCTCGATCAGCGCGCGGAGCGCCTGGTAGTAGCTGTCTGAATAGGTCGAGGCATCGAACGGCTTGGTCTTCTTCGCGATCAGCTGCGTGGCGAGGCCCAGCATGTCCTCGTCCGCTTCCTCGTCCTGAATCTTCGAGAACATCGGCTCGGCCCCGCGGATCTCGTCCGCGTAGCGCAGGGTCTCCAGCAGCAGACCGTCGCCGCAGGGGCGGATCGCGGCGAGGTGCTCCTTCCCGCGCAGGGTGATCTGGCAGAGCCCCGCCTTCTTCTCGGCCCGCAGCGCGTCGCGGATCACGCGATAGGCGTCTTCGGTCCCGTCGTCCTTGGGCACGAGGTAATAGGGCTTTTCGTAGTATAGCGGCGGAATCTCGTCCTGGTTCACGAACTGCACCAGCTCGAGCCGCTTCGACGTCTCGACCTTGAGGCGGTCGATCTCTTCGGTTTCCAGCAGGATGTACTCGCCATTCTCGGTCTCGTAGCCCTTCACGATCTCGTCGCGATCGACCGGGCCGACACCTTCGACGGTCTTCTCGTAATGGACCCGCTTGCCGGTCGGCTTGTGGATCTGCCGGAACGACACGCGGGGCCCCGAGTCGGTGGCGGGGTAGAGCTCGACGGCGATCGACACGAGCGACAGACGCAACTGACCGGACCAGACGGCGCGCGGAGCCATGGCAAACCCTCCTTCTTTCGACCTCAGCACCTAGCGCGCCAGCCGCCTCCCGCCACGCAGGCGTGACGACGCGCCCGCGGCGCTTAGGTTGCGCGCAAACAGACAGGAGACTTCGATGGCGACCCTCGACGACTTCCCGATCACCCGAAAATGGCCCCCGCAGGACGAAAGCGTGATCCAGCTCTACTCCTTCCCCACGCCGAACGGGGTGAAGGCCGCAATCGCGCTTGAAGAGCTTGGGCTGCCCTATGAGCCGCACCTCGTGAAGCTCTCGGACGACAACGTGAAGTCGCCGGAGTTCCTGTCGCTGAACCCCAACAACAAGATCCCGGCGATGATCGACCCCGACGGCCCGGACGGAGAGCCCGTCGGGTTGTGGGAAAGCCACACCATCCTGACCTACCTCGCGGGAAAGACCGGCCGGCTGGGCGGAACGGGCGCGGGTCGATGGGAGGTCCAGAAATGGCTCTCGTGGCAGGTCGCGGGGCTGGGGCCGATGTTCGGGCAGCTCGGCTATTTCGTGAAGTTCGCGGACGAGAAGATCCCGGCCGCGCAGAAGCGCTACATAGCCGAGGCCCGGCGTCTTCTCGGCGTGATCGACGGACAGCTTCAGGGGCGCGACTGGATCGCCGGCGAATTCTCGATCGCCGACATCGCCATCGCGCCGTGGCTGAACGCGCTCGGGTTCTATGAGGCGAAGGACGACGTGAGCTGGCAGGAGTTCACCAACGCCACAGCCTACGTGGACCGCTTCTACCAGCGCCCGGCCGCGCGGAAGGGCAGCCGCATCCCTGATCCCGACGGCTGAGCCTCAGCCCCTGCGCCGCGCCCGAAACAGGGTGAAGAGCCCCGCCGAAACGACGATGGCCGCGCCGATCGCGGTCATCGGTTCGAGCGTTTCGCCCAGGATGAAGACCCCGATGGTGCTGGCGAAAACGAGCTGGAAATAGGCGAAGGGCTGGACGGCGCTGGCCTCGGCGATCTCGTAGACCTTGATCAGGCAGAAATGGCCAAAGGATGCCGAGACGCACAGGAACGCCATCCAGCCCCAGCCGGCGAGGTCCATCGGCTCCCACAGCCACAGGCCCGGCGGCGTCAGGACCACCACGCCTGCGATGCCTGTCCAGAAGAACGAGGTCGCGGCGCTGTCCCGCCTCCCGACATAGCGGGTCAGCAGCCCGTAAAGCGCAAAGGCGAGGGCCCCGGCCAGCGGAACCAGCGCCTCGGGGGCGAAGACCGCAAAGCCGGGCCGCAGGATCAGGAGGATGCCGACGAAGCCGACCCCGATCGCCGCCCAGCGCCGCCAGCCGACCTTTTCGCCCAGCACCGGCCCCGCGAGTGCCGCGATTAGCAGCGGGTAGCAGGCAAAGACCGCGTGCGCTTCGACCAGGCCCAAAAGGACGAAGCTCAGCACCATGAGGCAGACCTGGGCCGCCAGAAGTACGCCGCGAAAGATCTGCAGGGCAAGCTGTCCCGTCGCTGCCGCCGCCCGCACGCCTCCGGCCGAGCGTGCCGCGATGGCGATGACGAAGGCGGCAAAGAACCAGTAGCGGATCATGATGACCATGACCGTGTTGTATTCCGCCGCCAGGTGGCGCGAGACCGCGTCCTGGATCGAGAACACGAAGGTCGTCAGGATCATCAGCCGGATGCCGACCGCCGTGTTCTGCTCGGTCACGCCAGTCGCCCTCGTGTCATGTGGCGCTTGCGGCCGTAGCCTGCGACGCGTTCGACCACGAAACCCGCCTCCGCAAGGTCCCGGCGCACCTGCCCCGCTGCCGTGTAGGTGGCGAAAGTGCCTCCGGGCGCGGTATGGCGTGCGACCTCGTTCAGCAGCTCGGGCGCCCACAGCGCGGAGTTCCGGGCCGGCGCGAATCCGTCGAGGAACCACGCATCCGCCCGGTCAGCCCATGCAGACAGGGTCCCGCGCGCGTCGCCCTCGACCACGGTCAGATGCAGGTCGGCCGGGCCATCGTCCGCGACCGCCGCCACGACGTCCTCCGCCGCCTGCCCCAGCGCGGGAAACGCGGCAAGCGCGCAGGCCATAGCGTCGGGCGTCAAGGGAAACGCCTCGAACGAGGTATAGCGCAGCGGCCCCTCTGCCCCGTCTTCGCGCCACGCCTGCAGGGTGGCGGCGCAGTTCAGGCCGGTGCCGAAGCCCAGCTCGGCCACGTGAAATCCGGCCTGGAAGCGCGCGGGCAGGTCGTTGCCGGCCAGAAAGACGTGGTGTGTCTCGGCCAACCCGTCCTGAAGCGAGTAATAGGGGTCGTCGAACGCGCGCGAGATCGGCACGCCGTCGCGCCAATCCAGCGTCTCGGTGTTTTCACGGGCTGACATCGCGGCTACCCCCTTGCCCAGCGGCAGAACCACGAAAGGCCACCCGATGACAAGCGAGGTCACCATCCGCGGCGCGGGCATCTACGGCCTTAGCGTCGCGTGGGAGATCATCTGCCGCGGCGCCCGCGTCACGGTGATCGACCCGAACGGCCCCGGCGCAGGGGCGAGCGGCAACCCTGTCGGCGCCATGGCCCCCCACGCGCCCGAGGCGTGGTCCGAGATCAAGGCCCTGCAGTTCGACAGCCTCGTTGCAGCGCCCGACTTCTGGGCCGAGGTGACCGAGGCCGGAGGCGGCGATCCCGGCTATGCCCGGACCGGGCGCCTGCAGCCGATCGCGGACGCGGCCGCGCTGGAGCGTGCACGCGAGCGGGCGGTGTCGGCCGCGACGCACTGGCCGGGCTGCGTGTGGGAGGTGATCGACGCGCCCGAGCGGTGGGCGCCGCTCTCGGCCACGGGGCTGGTGATCCGCGACACGCTGACGGCGCGGGTGGACCCGCCGCGTGCAGTGGACGCGCTGGTCCGCGCGATTCGCGCGAGGGGTGGCGCCGTCGTGGCCGACGCACCGGAACGGGGGCCGGTTGTCCACGCGAGCGGGGCCGCCGGACTTGCCGCGCTGTCTGTCGGCGAAATTGAAGTTGGCCGGCCAATCAAGGGTCAGGCTGCGCGGCTTGCCTTTGACGACGCCGGCCTGCCGCAGATCTTCGCCGAGGGCCTTCATGTCGTGCCGCATGCCGACGGGACGGTCGGCATCGGCTCGACCAGCGAGCGCGACTTCCTCACCGAGGCACCGGACGCGCTGATCGACGACGTGATCGCGCGGGCGCGCGCTGCAGTGCCCGCGATTGCCGACGCGCCGGTGCTGGCGCGCTGGGCGGGGATGCGCCCGCGCGCCCGATCGCGCCAGCCGATCGTGGGCGCGTGGCCGGGCAGGCCCGGACATTACGTGGTGAACGGCGCCTTCAAGATTGGCTTCGGCACGCATATCCCGGTCGCGCGGCTGGTGGCCGACCTCGTGCTCGACGGTCTCGACCGGATTCCCGAGCCACTGCGCCTTCCGGGCTAGGCCTGCCTGACGGCTGCCCGTCTCCGCCGGCCCTTCAGCCGCAGCGCAGGTCGTTCGACGAGGTGCCAGGACAGCGCTGCGCACAGGAGCGTCGGCAGAAAGGATGCAGCGATGTTGCCCAGCGGTGTCTCGACCCCCACCGCCGCCGCGGTCTGCTGAAGGGGAAAGGCGTAGATGTAGATACCGTAGGAGTAATCCGGCAGCCGCAGCTTTGGTCCGCGAAAGCCGACGAGGATCGCACCATAGGCCAGCGCCAGCGACAGGACCGGGCCGCCGAGCGGCGCCAGAAGCATCAACCCGGCCGCAAGCGTCCACGACAGCGGCACCCGATCGCGCCAGAGATAGAGCGCAGCACCAATGGAGAACGGCAGACCCAACTCGCACAGCCGGACAACCCGGAGCTGCTCGACCGCGAACGGCCCGACCAGACAGGCAAGCGCAAACAGCACTACGGCCGTGTCGCGCCCCCGCGGTCGCGCGAACAGCCCGCCGAGCCCTGCCAAGAGCACGACGAGGTAGAGGACCGCCTCGAAAAACAGGCTCCAGAGAGAACCGTTGACGACGGGACCGTAGGGTGTCGCCTCGAACAGGCCCGGCAGGGTGTAGTCGACTTCGGCCAGCGTGATGTTGCGCAGGAAATAGCCCGGCGCGTCGGCAAGCAAGCGCGCGGGTTCCGGCGTGATTGCCAGCCCGACAAGCAACGTGGCCAGCAGCATCACCGCGAGGCCTGGGAACAGGCGCAACGCCCGGCCTTCGACGAACCGCTGCCACGACCGGCCTTGGTCGAAACTACGCGTCACGAAGAAGCCCGAAATCGAGATGAAGATCACGACGCAGACATGGCCCAGCGATTGCCCTGTCAGCCGTTCGAGCGGCGCCACGGCCTCGCGCCCCAATGCCAGCGGCCACGCATGAGAGATCAGCACCCCGACCGCCGCGGCGATGCGCAGGGCGGTGAAAGCGTCACGACCACGTGCGAGGCCTTCTGCCGGGGTGATGATACCGCCGCTGTAGCGAGGCGAAGGCGTCTCGTCGGATTGCATCGCGTTCCTCTTCCGCACTGCGCGCGCATGGCGGCAGGCGCCGCCACAGTGGCATAGCGTCCCTCTCCCCAGTGGCGCGCAAAGGTTAATGAAGCGTCAGTTCAAGTCCGGGCGGGTGGGCCGAGGACTCGTCAACGGTTTCCTAACCAATCCTCAAGCAAGTGGACGAAACGGCCGATCGTTTCGGAAAGGAACCGCCATGCCGCTCCCGCTTGCCAGTCGCCGGATCCTCATCCTTGTCGAGAACCTGCCCGTCCCCTTCGACCGTCGTGTCTGGCAAGAGGCGCGTGCGCTGCGAGACGCAGGGGCCGAGGTCACGGTGATCTGCCCCACCGGAAAAGGGTGGGACGCAGAGCACGAAGTGATCGAGGGCATCTCGGTCTATCGTCATCCGCTGCCGATCGAGGGCGAGGGTGCCGTGGGATATGCCCGCGAATACGCTGCCGCCCTGTGGCACCAGACCCGCCTAGCCTGGCGGGTCAAGCGGCGCGAGGGCTTCGACACGATTCAGGCGTGCAACCCGCCCGACCTGCTGTTCCTCGTCGCGTTGCCGTTCAAGTGGCTGTTCGGCACGCGCTTCGTCTTTGACCACCACGACATCAACCCTGAACTCTTCGAAGCCAAGTTCGGGCGCCGCGGCATGCTCTGGCGCATCCTCGTCCTGATGGAGCGGCTCACCTTCCGGGCGGCGGACGTGGTGATCTCGACCAACGAGAGCTACCGCGCACTTGCGCATGGCCGCGGCGGCAAGGACCCGGAGGACGTCTTCGTGGTCCGCTCGGCCCCGGATCTGAGCCGCGTTTCCGCGCCCGCCCCCGATCCCAATTGGCGTCGGGGACGGCAACACGCTGTTGGCTATGTCGGGATCATGGGTGAGCAGGAGGGGCTCGACCTGCTGCTGCACTCGATGGCGAAGGTGATCCGCAGCCATGATGTGCAGCTTGTCTTGATGGGCGACGGACCGGCGCGGCCGGGCCTTGAACGGCTGGCAGATACCCTTGGGCTCAGCGACCATGTCACCTTCACCGGGCTGGTGAACCAGGAGCAGCTGTTCGCCGTTCTTTCCAGCGTGGATCTCGGCGTCGGACCGGACCGCGTGATGCCGATGAACGACAAGTCCACGATGAACAAGATCCTCGAATACATGGCCGCCGGCAAGCCGATGGTTCAGTTCGAGGTGACCGAGGGGCGCGTCTCGGCCGGTCCGGCGTCGCTTTATGCCGCGGCGAATGACACGGAAGATTTCGCGGCGAAAATCGTCGAACTTCTGGACGACCCTCGGCGCGCCGCCGAGATGGGTCGTCTTGGCCGCCAGCGCCTGGAGGAGAAGTTCGACTGGACGGTCCAGGTGCCGAACCTGATCGCCGCGTATCGCCGCGCGGCGGCCGTGAAGCCTCAGGTCAGACCGGCAAGGGCCAACGCGCTTTCGCGCGCGTCGGCGTCTGCCAAGCGGCCGTAAGAGCCGACCT
This sequence comes from Palleronia sp., assembly GCF_042089775.1. Taxonomy (NCBI): domain Bacteria; kingdom Pseudomonadati; phylum Pseudomonadota; class Alphaproteobacteria; order Rhodobacterales; family Roseobacteraceae; genus Palleronia; species Palleronia sp. The sequence continues at coordinate 20,355 of NZ_JBELKF010000040.1, read as the reverse complement.
GCACCCGCTCACGCAGGATGCGGGCGGGGTTGCCGGCGACGATGCAGCCCGGCGGGACCGACTTCGCAACCACCGAGCCTGCCCCGACGATGCAGCCGTCGCCGATCTCGACGCCAGGCAGGATCATGGCGCGGCCGCCGATGAAGCAATTCCGCCCGATCCGGGTGTGCAGATAGAGGCCCCGCGTCCGGTCATGGGTCAGAACGCGGGACTCGAACGCAAGATAGCTGTGCGCGCCGACATGCACGCCGATCGGGAAGGTCAGGTCCAGCTTGGCCGACAGGGACATCTGGACCGTCGGGTGCAGATCCATGCGCCAAGCCCGCACGAGCCACACTCGCCTCAGCGCCACCAGCACGTTGCGCACCCCGGAAATCCGGTTCAGCCCGCGCCGCCGCGCCTTGGCGACCGTCGTTTCGCTCTCGGCCATTAACCATCCGTAAATCGCGCGCCCGTAGGGACATGGCAGCTACCGTTTGAAGGGTCAACATTCACCGATGATCGCGGCCCGGTCCATCATCGCGGCATTATTCGCCTGGCTCGCGTCGAGTTGCGGCGCGGAGATCGTGGACAGTCCTGAGCAGCTGTCCGAGGCGCTGCGCATGGTCGCACCGGGCAGCGTGATCGAGCTGGCACCCGGAGAATACGGCGCCGTCAGGCTGGACGGGATCGAAGGGCTAAACCTGACTGCAGCGCAGCCGGACGATCCGCCGGTTTTGAGCGAACTGGTCGTCACGAACAGCGCCGACATCACGTTCGAGCATCTCGTCCTCGACTATCGCGCCGCCCACGACGCGCCCCTGTGGCACCGCATGGTCGAGGTCCGGAACGCGACGGGCATCTCTTTCCACCGCGTCTTGTTCGACGGCGATCTGGCCAAGGGCGGAGCGCCGGAGGATCTGAGCCGCCCCACCGGCACCGCGCTCACCATCCGCGACAGCCAAGACGTCACGATCCGGGACAGCGAGTTCCGCAGGTTCGAGCGCGGCATCGTCCTGTCCGGCAGCGACGACATCGTCATCCGCGACAATCACCTGCATCGCCTGCGCCATGACGGCATCACGATGGCTGCCGTGCGCCACGTCCGGATCGAGGGCAATCGCATCGGCAACTTCGACCGCCCGCCCGCCTCGGCCGATCACCCCGACATGATCCAGATGTTCTCGACGGGCACCGATCGCCCCTCCGAGGACATACGGATCACGGATAACCTGCTCCTGTCCGGCCACGGGCTCTGGACCCAGTCGATCCACCTGCGCAACGAGCGGGTGGACCAGGGCGAGGCCGGTTCCGAGATGTTCTATCGCGACATCGAGATCTCGGGCAACGTGATCGCCAACGCGCATCTGAACGGCATCCTGGTGGGCGAGACGCAGGGCCTCGTGATCCGGCGCAACACGCTGATCCGCAACGGCCGCTCGGCCGGGCCAAATTTCTCCGAAGCACTCGCGACCCCGATCATCCGCGTGGCTCCGGCCGCCCGCGACGTGGTGATCGAGGACAACGTCACGCCCGTCCGCCTCCACCCCGAGGGGCGCGACTGGCGGGTCGAGGGCAACATCGCTCTGGGCGTCGCCGGGTACGACAGCGCCCTCGTCGATGCGCGGACGGGCGATCCACTGGACGTCACCTCGTACGCCTACCGCGCAGACGGACCCTTGGCTGGAAGGGGACTCGGCGCCCCTGCCCTCGAGCCTGTCCCATGACGCTCGCCCGGGTCACGCTCTGCCTGCTGGTCGTGGCAGTTCTGACGCCCGTTCACATGGCGATCGGCGGCGTCCGGCTGACCCCGTACCTTGTCGTAGCCGCGCTGGTCCTGCCGTTCCTGCTGCTCCGCTGGGTCGCGGCGGGTCCGCGCATGCGCGCGCCTGATGTTTTCATCGTGGCACTTCTTCTGTGGCAGGGACTCACCATCGGCCGGCTTCACCCCGAACGGGTGGCGGAGTTCGCGGGTCAGCAGACCTTGTTCACGCTCTGCGCCTACGCTGCCGGACGCGTGCTGGTACGGTCGGCTGATGACTTTGCGGCCCTGCTCAAGCTCCTGCTGACCTGCGCGCTCATCAGCCTTCCCTTTGCCCTGTACGAGGCGACGGCCGACGTCCCGCTGATCCTGCACATGATCGCGAGGACCCCCTTCACCACCTTCGCCGAGAACGATTATGCCGCGCGCCTCGGCCTTCACCGGGCGCAATGGGTATTCAGCCACCCGATTCACTACGGCCTGTTCTGCGCATTCCTGCTGTCGCCGGTGCTCTTCGGCCTCGGTTGGGTCCGCCCCGCCCGAGGCGCCGCAGCCGCCGCGCTGTCGGTCGGGTGCCTCCTTTCGGTGTCCAGCGGAGCCGTGTTATCGGTGGCCCTTCAGATCGTGCTGGCCCTCTGCCACCGAGGCGCCGCACTGGTGGGGCAACCGTGGCGCATCGTCATCGCGACCGGTGCACTGTTCTACCTCGCCATCGAGATCGTCAGCACCCGCAGCGCCTTCACGGCCGTCAGCACTCGCCTGGCCATCGACACCCAGACCGCCGAGTTTCGCACGCTCATCTGGCGCTTCGGGTCCGAGCAGGTGGCCCGTACGCCGCTATTCGGCAACGGCTACCGTCCTTGGGCACGCCCGGTCTGGATGACGGACAGCGTGGACAATCACTGGCTCCAGCAGGCCATGCAGCACGGTCTTCCTGCCACGAGCCTTCTGATCGCCGCGCTCGTGACGGCGCTTTGGCATGTAAACCGTGCCAGCGCGCCCGATGAAGGGATGCGCTTCGGCTGGACGCTGTTCGTCGCCGGTTTCGCGTTCAGCGCCTCCACAGTGGCGATCTGGGGCGAGATCCAGGTGATCTTCATGCTGCTCTTTGGCGCCGGCCTCTGGATGGCACCCGAGCCCGCCTTGGCCACCCGTAGCCCTTGGCGCTTCACCCGCACTCTGCCCGAAAGGTCCGTCCTTGCCCCAGCCTGACGTGACCGTGATCGTGGTCAGCTACAACACCCGTGCGCTCACCCTCGCCTGCCTGCGTACGCTGCACGAGACGACGGAAACCCCGTTCCACGCCATTGTCGTGGACAACGCGTCGCGGGACGGCTCGGCCGAGGCCATCGCCACGGCGTTCCCCAAGGTCGAGCTGATCGCGCTTGAGGGCAATATCGGCTTCGCGGCAGCAAACAATCTCGCGGCGGAACGCGCACAGGGTGGCTGGCTGCTGCTGCTCAACCCCGACACCGAGTGCCATGCCGGCGCGGTCGACCGCCTGCTGGCGTTTTCGCAGGCACATCCGGACGCCGGGATCACCGGAGGCCGGACCGTGTTTCCGGACGGATCGCTCAACATCGCCTCGTGCTGGCAGCGCAACACGCTCTGGTCCACCTTCTGCCGGGCGAGCGGCCTTGCCGCCGCCTTCCCCCGCTCGGACCTGCTGAACCCCGAGGCAATGGGTGGCTGGCAGCGCGATAGCGAGCGCGAGGTGGACATCGTCGTCGGCTGCTTCCTGATGATCCGCCGCAGCCTGTGGGACCGGCTTGGCGGGTTCGACCGGCGCTACTTCATGTATGGCGAAGAGGCCGACCTCTGCTTGCGTGCCCGCGCGCTGGGATACCGCCCGCGGATCACGCCCGAGGCACAGATCATGCACATGATCGGGGCCGCGGCGGACGCGCGGGTGGGCAAGTACGTTCAAAGCGCGCGCGCCCGCGCCACGCTGATGGCGGATCACTGGCCGGCGTGGCAGGTGCCGTTGGGGCGCGCTCTGCTGTGGCTCTGGGTCGGTGGACGTGCGGCGGGATTCGCGTTCCTCTCGCGGATCGACGCGCGCCAGCGGGCGCGGGCAGCGCTCTGGTCCGAGATGTGGTCGCGCCGCAGCGAATGGTTGGGCGGCTACGGATGAGCGACCCCGTCCACAAGCGCCGCCTCTCGCGCCCCCGCCGTTTTCTGCGGCTGATCTCTGGCATCCTCGACCCGCGCACGTGGGGCCACATGCTGAAGGTGGTGAACTACTACAACTACAGCCATGTGGCCGAGCTGCGCCGCGCGACGGTCGATCCGACGGCGAACATCTCGCCCACGGCGAGCTTTGCGAACGGCCAGAACCTTGGGATCGGGGCGCACACGACGATCGGCGCCGGGTGCCACCTGTGGGCCGGGCCGGGCAGCGCCCGCATCACCGTGGGCGAGGACACCATCTTCGGCCCCGACGTTATGGTGACGGCGGCAGGCTACCGCTACGCCGACGGCACGCCCGTCACGCGTCAGGCCATGGACGAAGCGCCAGTCGAAATCGGCGCCGATTGCTGGATCGGGCGCGGGGCGACGATCCTGGCGGGCACATCCCTGGGCAACGGCTGTATCGTGGGCGCCAACGCCTTGGTGCGAGGCCACTTCCCCCCCTGCAGCATCGTCGCGGGCGTTCCTGCCCGTATCGTGGGTACGCGCCGGATAGAGGGCACCAGCTAGGTCGCCGCGGCTTGCCGAGCGCCAGAGGAGCGGCTCGCCCGAAGCAGGTTCCGCGCAAGGCAGACGGTTGCAGCGAAGCACAGAGACGCCGCTAGCGGCCCTGCGCCGCTCCATACCGCGCCACAGGTCGCCGCCCCCGCGATACCAGCTGGAAAGCACGCGCCCAGCGGGACGCGGTGCCTGATCCCGACGAAGGCCGCAAGGCAAGCAAATGCCTCGAAGGCGGCCCCGATGCCAACGACGTCGCGCAGGTCACCGCCCTGCCACAGCATGATCGCCGCCGGCACAAGGCCGACCGCCCGCACCATATCGGCGCGCAACGAAACTCCCGCACGGCCGGACGCGAGCGCAACCGTTGTGGCGCCGCATCGGAATACCCGCAGCGCCTGCTCGACCGCGAGCCAGGCCAAAAGCCCTCCCAATGCGGCGAAATCCGGCCCGAGGATCGGCAGGACCAGCGGGCCCAGGCAAAACGCGCCCATGACCGACAGACCGGCCGCCGCGACGATCCCCGCCTCTACAGGTGCCGCAGCCATCGTGTCGCAGGAGGACCGCGACAGGAGTGGCAGGAACGCGCTTTGCACCGACCGGGCGAGGATCAGGGCCGGGGTCAGCGTCAGCGTCATGCCCATTGCAAAGAGGCCCAGTGTCTCAAGCCCCAAGCCGCGCGCGACGAGCAGCTTGTCGCCCTGGAACGCCGCGAACAGCACGACTCCCTGCAGCAGGATCGGCCAACCGAAGCGCACCACCTCGCCCCACGCCGACGCCTCGAAGCGGGCCCGGTAGGGCCTGCGCGACAGGACGTGGGAGACTGCGAGCGCGACACCCTCCTGCAGCACGAGCGAGACCAGCATGATCCGCCAGTCACCCAGCCAGAACGCGAGAGGGAAGACGACTGCAAGCGCCAGCACGGCAGGACAGAGCCCGACGAGGATCACCGGGCCATGTCGCGACGCCCGCATCTGGCGATGGATGTCCGCGTTGTGGAACCCGCGGATCAGCGGCGCGAGCGCGAGGGTGCGGAACGCCCAGGCGGCGTCCGTAGCGCCGAGGAATGTCGCGATCGGGCCCGCGGCGAGAAACAGAACCGCCGCTGCCAGAGCGCCTCGGGCGATTTCGAACCCGTGGACCGCGGCGAGCCAGTCCGCCTCCTCCCCGCGCGTGGAGCGCACGATCTGACTCGGCACGCCGATCTGCGTCCCCATTTCGACCAACGCCATGGCGATCGCAAAACTGACCGCCACGCCGTAATCCGCGGCCGGGACGAGCGCGGCCACAGCGAGGTTGCGCGCCAGCAGGCAAGCCGCCGTCCCGGCATGGCCGACCAGCAGGAACGCGGCGTTCATCAGCATGGCGGCTCTCCGTGTGACACGGATTTTCTCTACACTTGAAGACGTTAAGAGTTCGTTTTCCCTCGCCTGAATAGCGTGTGTCGGAGCCCTGGAGGAGCCGACCATGCATCGCGCAGCCGTCATCATCCCGCATTTCAACGACCCGATCCGCCTGATCCGCTGCCTTGAGGCGCTCGTCGCCGACGCACCTTGTGATGTGGAAATCGTTGTCGTCGACAACGGCTCCGCCGAGCCGCCCGAAGGACTCGCCGCCATGTTTCCCGGTGTCCGGTTCCTGTCCGAACCTCGATCCGGTGCCGCTCATGCCCGCAACCGCGGCGTCGCGGAAACCTGCGCCGAGCGGTTGCTCTTCCTTGACTGCGACTGCGTGCCCGATCCTGGCTGGATCGAGACCGCGCTGGCTTGCGGGCCGGACGCTGACATCGTCGGCGGCCGCGTCGCGCTCTTCGACGAGACGCCGCTCTTGCGGACCGGGGCACAGGCCTTCGAAGCCGTCTTCGCGTTCGACAATCGCCGCTACATCGAAAACGAAGGCTTCTCGGTCACGGCAAACCTGGTCACCACCCGTACCGTATTCACCGCCGTCGGCCCATTCCGCGACGAAGTTTCGGAGGACAAGGACTGGTGCCAGCGCGCCACGCGCCTGGGCTACCGCATCGCGTATGCCGAGACCCTCTCGGTCGCACATCCGACCCGCGCCGACTGGGCCGCCCTCGTCCGTAAGTGGCACCGGCTGACCGAAGAGGGGCACGCACTTTCGAACAAGACCGGACGGCGCATCTCTTGGATCGCACGTGCACTTGCGACCGGGCCCAGCGCCTTCGTCCACGCACCCCGCCTACTGCGGAAGGAGGGGCTGTCGGTTGCGGACCGGCTCGCGGGTCTCTCGGTCCTGTTCCGACTCCGTTGGCTCAGAGCGTGGTGGATGCTCAAGCAATCTGCGGGCCTTCCGATCTGAGACCCGGCTCAGAAGCCTTGGCCGCCGAATCGCCGCTCCAGCATGATTGAAAGCTCCGACCGGCGTGTCTCCTGCGATCGCCCCGGATCAAGGCGGCGGTGCTCAAGCTCTGCCGCCAGCGACCAGTCCGGAGTCAGGTCGCGCGAAAGGCGCGCCGAGGCCCGCATCCCGGCATCCGCGTCTGCTCCCGAGATCGGCTCGCGGTGAAACGTCCCGAGACCGAACTCGATCGATGTCAGGCGGGTCGAACGATGGTAAACGCTCAGATCCAGCCGAAGGTCGCTGATCTCGCCTCGCGACGGATCGTCGATCACTTGATGCCCGGCGTCCAGCACGAGACGGCTCTGCCGCGTCAGCCCCAGGCGCAGGTCGAGATCGCCGATCGGGAGGACGTCTCCGTCTGCCGTCTTGGCCAGTCCGACCTGCACGCCCATCGCACCCCCGCACGGCATCTCGCGCACCATCCCGACGCCGGTCTCCAGCCGGACGCCCTCGGGTGTAGTGCGGGCGCTGACGAGAGCTTCGTCCCGACCGCCGCGCCGCCGCGCCTGGAATGCAAGACCCAGCTCCTCATAGGTCGCGTCGGCACCGTAGAAACTGCGCCGATCGTGCGCGAGGCGCAGGGTCGCGCGGCGGGCTGGGCCCGGCGAAACGCCCAGCTCGGCCGCCAGCATCTGACCGCTAGCATCGCCGGGCGGCGAGTCCTCCTGAAAGGCCTCCCACGAGATCACCCAGTCAATCGGACCGCCTACCGTGCGCCCGAATTCCAGCCGGCTTCGCGTGGCGGATTGCGGCGCCGACAGAACCGCCAGAGGATCGAAGCCGCCCTCATCGAAGCGGTGATGTGACATCTCGAACGCTGCGATCCGCCCTCCGCTCCGGTCTGCGAAGGACAGCGTTGCCGCCCCGCTGGCGTCGCCCTCACCGTCGAGGTCGCCGGCAAGCCCCATGGTTAGCACACGGCCGGGCGAACGGCGCTCGGCTTGCATGTCGAATGCGGCCGCGATCCCAAGATCAGCGTTATGCGATGTGTTAACCGCAGACAGTCCGTGTGCGAGACCGAATGTGAGGTCTGTCGCTCCCTCCGCGGCGCTTGCCGCGCACAGGACCGCGACGAAGGCCAGACTGCGCATTGCGGCTACTCGAACAGACGGCGCGTCGGAACGATGAGGGTGTCGCCATCCGCGACAGGCAGCTGCCCGTCAGCGCTCTGCCCCCGCTCGAACGCGTGGTAGTTCAACGCATAGACCGCTGCTTCCCCGCCATTTGCGCGGCGCAGCTGGAGCCGCTTCGTCGCCGCGAACTCGCTGAACCCGCCGACCGTCGCCAGGACTTGGAGCACGGTCGTCCCTGGTTCGACCTCAATCCGGCCGGGGCTCACTACCTCGCCCATGACGAACACGCTCAGGGTCTCTTCCGGCACGGGTCCAGACCGTGCCGCGACACTTGGCGCAACGGATGCCAGACCCACGAAGACCGTCGGGCCAACCGCGAAGTCATCTGCAAGAGCCGCCGTTACTGCGGCACGAATCTGGTCGACGGAGCGCCCCCCGGCCGTAACGCCACCGACGAAGGGCAGGTGAACCCGCCCGTCCGGCGTGACCAACGCGTTTCGGTTCATCGACGGATCTTCCACGACTTCGACCCGCAGGGTGTCGCCCGGTCGCACGAGATAGTCACTCGCCGCAACAGGAGCGGCGAGCGCAAGGGCGAGCATCAGCGATGCAAATCGTTTCGCGAGCAGCATGGCAGGAACTCCTTACCCGAAGGTTTCCTGCCGAATGCCCCACCCATGGTTAACACTTCGTTGCGCCCGCCTTGGGACCGCTCTTAACGCGATCTTCACCAGAAGTGTCGAGATTGCGCATAACGCCTTCTTCAACGGGCCTGATCGAAATGTCTCCAGTGCGGCAACCGACCCCGGTCGACCTCGGCTATATCTTTGCGACTCTGCGCTTCCGGTGGCGCTGGATTGCTCTGCCGATCATCGGATTCTCGGGCTTGGGACTGCTTGCCTCCCTCTATTCGGAAGAGCGCTACGTTTCGAAGGCGACGCTCCTGATCGAGCCGCCCCGCGTTTCGAACGGCGGCACCGACGCAATTCTCACCCAGGAGATCGAGACATTGCGGCTGGTGGAGCAATATGCGCTGTCGGATGCCGTTCTTGCCGATCTCGCTGCCGACCTCGGCGCGCTCGACGAGAAACCCGAGGACTTGCGCGAACGCATCGAGATCACGACCAGCGGGGGCCCCGGCCGTGGTGCGCCCGGCGCCCCTATCACGGTCGAGATCAGCTTCACCGCACCCAAAGCCGAAATGTCCAAGCGTGCGTCAAGCGAGATCGTCGCCTACGTGCTATCGGAACATACTGCGCGCCGCGCCGGCTTGGCGGACGGAACGCTCCAGTATTTCTCCCGCGAAACGGACCGCCTTGCCGCAGATCTTGCCAAGGCAGAGGGCGAACTCCGCGACTTTGAACGGCAAAACCAGCCTTCGCTGCCAGAAGCGCTTTCGTTTAGCCGCATGCAACGCGCGGAGATGCGCAGTCAACTGATGCAGATTGACCGCGACCGTGCGGAACTGGAGGCAGAGCTTGTCGGTCTAGCCGCAGGCGGGGGGCTGACCGCTCAACCTGGCGCATCGGACCAGCTTGCGAAGCTGCGCTCCGAGCGGGCTGCACTTGCAGCGGTGCTCTCCCCCGGCAATCCACGCCTCATTGCGCTCGACGCGCAGATTCAAGCCATGGAAGCGGAACCAGCTGCCGGTCCGACTCCAGGCGCGGAACCTGAGCTGCAAAGCCGTCTCTCGGCTCTGGCAGTTCAGCGGGAAGACATGGCCGCCGAGATCCACTCTCTCTCGCTCGCAATCGAAGAGACACCGCGCATTGCAAGCCTACTGGCCGCTCTGGAGCGCGAGGTCCGCGCGGCAGAGCGAAATTATGAGACAGCTCTCGCCCAGAGGGTCGCCGCCGAGACAGGCGCACAGGTCGAGCACATGAGTGCGGACAGCCGGATCGCCGTCCTTCACCCCGCCACATCACCGGAGCAGGCGAGCAGTCCCGGGCGAGCGACTCTTGCATGGCTCGGAGCCGCTTTCGGATTTTTCGCCGGCCTATTTCTGACGGTCGCCCGCGAGATGTTCGACACGACCATCAGGCGTCCCGCCGATCTGCGAGACGCAATAGGTCTCGACCCATTCGCCGTGCTCCCGATGTTGGCGCCGACAAGACGAAAGGGCCTGAGACCATCATTCCCGTTGAGGTTCGCAAGGATAGGCTGATGCAGACCGAAGCCATTCGAGATGATGCGCCCCGCGTGTCCAAGGAGCCTGTGCCGCTTCGGGACGGCGGCTCGGCGTGGAGTCATCTACCGCCAGTTGCGCTCGACAGCGAAGCGCTACGCGCGAACGCCATCTTTGCGCGGCGCAGCTGCCTCCAATCGCGCCCCATCGATACGCTACGGACGCGGGCACGCCAGAAAATGCATGCTGCTGGATGGCGCCGTCTGGCGATTTGCTCGCCCAGGTCCGGGGGCGGAGCATCCATCGTCGCGATCAACCTCGCCTTCTCCTTCGCCCGGCGGGCCGAGGATCGCATCGTGTCTATCGAGGCGAACCTCGCGGCGCCAAGTCACCAGCGCTTGCTATCTCAACCGCCCCGTGACCTCTCAGCAGTTCGAATGTTCGAGGGACGCGAGGGCTTCGGGGAAGTTGGTGTTCGTGCGGGGCGTTCTCTGGCCATGGCCTTCGCAACCCATCCGCGCGACGACCAATCAGACATACTGCAAGCGTCGACCCTTCCCACCGCACTCGACCGGCTGGAGGCCGAATTTGCTCCGTCCTTCACCGTGTTCGACGCCCCACCTCTTCTAGAGGGGGACGCCGCCCTGTCACTCTTGGAGCATGTGGACTGCGCCCTGATCGTCGCGCCCGCCGACCGTGTGACGCGGGACGAGATCGACCTGGCCGAACGCTTGGCTTCGGAACAGACCAACCTGATTGGCATCGTCCTGAACGGGTGCCGCTTTGCCTGATCAGACCGGTAGCGGAATTCCGGCCGCGAGCCATGACCCGATCGCGGTGGAACCTGGCCCCTCTTCTCGAATGTATGGCGCGGCAGTCTGACCCGAAACCGAGTAGAATGGCTGGCCGAGTGCCGCGACATTCCCGTCTGTCGACCCAACGTACCACGCGGACATCCGGTCCACGCCACCAGTAAATCCGTTGCTGCCTCCGGTCAGGAACTGAAGGTTGCGGTTCGTCTCGAACGTTGAGGCGTTCGGCACGATTGCCAGATCTTCGGCCGGCAAACCATCTTTCCACAAGCGCACGCGGCGTGCGGCGAGGTCGATGCACAGGACGAGATCTACAAGGACACCGAGCGTCAACACGGTCTGCATGGCAGGAACCGAGATCACGCCGCCGGCATCCATCATCAGTAGACGCATCTTTCCGTCGGGCAGGCGCTGAAGCGTCGCCCGAGCACCTTCGACGCCCCCCAGATCCTGCGATACGCTCCCGAGCGTCGGGCGCACGCGCCAGTGCCACGTGATCGCCGAAGTACCGGTCGGGATGCGCGCCTTGTCCCGGAAGATCACGTCGCCAGATGACGCAAATTGCGCCGCGGCGGACAACGTCGACCGGATCTCTTCCTGGTTTGGCATAGGCGCCACGGCCACGCCCTCGACCCCGGACAGTCCGACCACGGCGAGCGGCAAATCTTTCCAGATGGCGATGAACTCGTCGTCCGGTGCGGCAACGACCCCGGACGCGCCCCCCAATCCGTAGTCGAGCCGGGTCGTCCCGTCGAACGTTCCGGTATTGGGGTAGACACGGATGCGGCCATCAACCACTTCCGTATTTTCGGCCGGTTCCCCGTTGATCCAGAAGCCTGCCAGCTCGCGGACGTGGGGCGCGTCGAAGGGCGAAGGTTCGCCTCGCTCAAGCCGCGTCGTGGACAGTCGCGGAGTCCGGCCCAGCAAATCTTCCCACCATAGATCGACGTACTCCTCGGTCCACTCGGCGCGGTTAAGCACCGGTACTTCGGCGGAAACACGACCAAGCGCGTAAAGAGCCGCAACTGCCGAATGGCGCGCCCGAGCCGGCAAGCCGTCGTCGGAATAGGCTGAAGGATGCGCCGCATCGGCCCAGTTGACCCAAGTGTTCGGATCAGGGTCATAGACCTCCGCATACCGGGTACCGTCCCAGGTAGTCGCCGTAGTCGGGGTTCCGTTCTGATACAGCAGGATCTCCGGTCCCTTGGGCCGCATGATCGGCGCAAGCTGCGCATCGGCCACCATGGCGCGGATCGACATCCGCGTATCCTGCTTCTGCGCGCGAAGCGCAGGCACATACCGCCCCTCGGCGTCAATCAAGAAGTCCTCGAAGCGATGGGGTCCGTGGAACGCCAGTTTCGTCACTGCGGCATCGAACAGAGCCGCTGCGCGCTTCTGCCCGGTCAGATCCCACAGGAAGTGGTCGATCCGGTAGGGCGTCCCGCCATCGCTCATCACGTCGCCCACGGGGAACGCGGTACCGTCGACAAGGGCGCCGGAATAGACGGGCTGAAACCTGACGCGGAAATTGTCGGCCGGCGCGCTGTCCGAGGCTGTCCATGTGTCCATCACCACGCCGACATCGCTGCCATACGCCCGCACGATCTCAACTGCATCTGCAAGCGTCGCCTGCCAATCGCGGTCCAGGTTGCTGTCGTCGACAAGTGCGGTGCGGCTGGTGCCTTGCTCTGTTGCATCGATGAGCAGTAACGGCTCCCCCGGCGCGTTCTTGGTGAAGACCGAGGCGAAATGCGCCATCGAAGCCGTCAACGGTGCGGTCTGCGTGACGGGAACGATTCCGTTCGCAGTGAACGCGGCACCGGCGCCGTGATCCTTCCATGTCAGGACGAACAGACCGTCATCGGCGAACGCCGGAACGCTCTGATACCGGCGGTCGTCGAAGATCGGATTGAACATCCGCGAATCTTCGGACTGACCGATCAAGCAAACGATGTGCCCGACAAGGAACTCATCCGCCATCCGGGTGATCATCGTCTCGCCCGCGACGCGCAGTTCCGCCCGCAGCCTTTGCGCGTTGCGGGTCGCCGCCGGAAAAGCGCCCGCCCAGGCTCCGCCGGCAACGGTTGCAATCGTCGCCCAGGGATGAACCTCGCTCCCGTCATGGGACCGGACGATTCGCGCCTCGATCTGAGACCCGTCCGCAGCATCGGTCGTGCCCGACAAGGGAATGTCCGCAGCGTTCGCACCGCGGGCCGCGCCCGAATCGAAGATGACCGGAGTGCGGCCGAAGGACGACGCCGTCACGGATCTGATGATCCGGCCCGCCTGCCTTGGCCCAGGAGGGAAGGATGGGGCGGAGATTGCTGTACCGAGGCTGATATCCATGGCGAATTCCCTTGGTTGGACGCGGCGTGGAGAATTGGCGCGGTCACCCGCGCCGGCCGGCCGATCAGAAGAGGCCGCGGATTCCTGCGGCGTCCGTGCCGGTGAACCACACCCGCTTGGCCCGGACAGGGAACGCGATGCCCGCCGCGATGAAGAGCGTCTCGGTGGTCCCGGACACCGTCGTGATGCGAACATTGCCAGTATTCGACACGTTGATGGCCCTTGTGGCGTAGGGCAGGTCGACGTTGTCGTCCGGTACGATCGAGGTGATCGACTCGGCAGGTGAAGACAGACCCGGCATGTGGCTGGAGAAGGTGTCAGTCATGATGAACCTCGTTGACGGCTGATTTCGTTCGCCACGGGGTATGCCGCCGTCTACGTTAATGCGGCGTGGCACCACCGCACGGTGCCCATCCTTCGCCAGTCCTGCCGCGCCTATGGCGCCAGAATACCTAACGCGGGGCCGGGTTCAGGCCCTTGTTGTAAGGATGCCAATCCTGAATCTCAGGATAGAACTGGCGACGCCACGCCTTCACCCGTGGGTTCATGATGCGCTTCCAGAGCGGCGGGATCATCGCCGCGGCTGTCATCACCGGGTAGGCGGCGGGTAGTTGTGGAGCTTCGTCCTCGCCGTAGGTCTGCAGCAGCGGGAATCGGCGGTCCGGTTTGAAATGGTGGTCCGAGTGGCGCTGTAAATTGATCAGAAGCCAGTTCGATGCCTTGTTGCTTGCGTTCCACGAATGTCGCGGGCGCACATGCTCGTATTTCCCCGCGCCCAGGTGCTTCCGCGTCAGTCCGTAGTGCTCGACGTAGTTGACCAGTTCGAGCTGCCAGATCGCCACCCCGGCCTGGAACAGCAGCAGTGCAACCCCTTCCCACCCGCCAAGAAGGAACGCCAGCAGCAGGAACGCTGCCTGGAGCGCCCAGTAGCGCCAGAAGGGATTACGCCGGTCCCACCACGGCCGGTTCTTCCGCGCGAGCATCGCCGCTTCGGCCTCGAATGACGAGATCAGGCTCTGGCGCAAGACGCGCGGATAGAAGCGGTGGAACCCCTCGTTATATCGCGCCGTCACCGGGTCGCGGGGCGTACCGACATAGCGGTGATGAACCAGCAGGTGCTCGGATCGAAAATGCGAGTAGAAGACCATCGCGAGCAGCAGATCGGCCAACCATCGCTCCGCCCGGTTCCGCTGGTGCATCAACTCGTGCGCATAGTTGATCCCGATCGTGCCAGTCAGGACGCCGACACCGAAGAAGACGCCCACCTTCTCCCAGAACGCGTAATCGGCACGAGGAACGTACCAGATCAGGCCGAAGGTCCACAGCAACTGGAGCGGGAACCACATCAGCGTTATGAGGCGGAACCAGAACAGCTGCGCATCGGGCGTCGAAGTATCCTCGTTCGCCTCGTTCAGCCCGACGAAGCCATCGACGATGGCGAAGAGCCACCACGCCGACGCGGGGACCAGCAGCACCCACGATCCGCCCTGCGCCACCGCGACGAGCGACACCGGCAGAAACCCGAGCGATAGCCAGAAGGGCAGCGCCTTTGCAAAGCCGGTCATCACGTTCTAGTCCCGTACCTACCCCAATGATCAGCCTACGCGCCCGGGTGACGCCGCTCAACGGGCGGAAACGTCGGCGTCGCGATGTCATACGCTTTGCGCATCACGGTCGGCAGGTCCGACGGGCGGAACCTGTCGGCCGCCAACCATACTCCACTCCCCGGCGGTGCGTCCGTCTCGGTCGCCATGATCGTCAGGATCAGTTGAAAATGCGTGAAGGTATGCCGCACCTCGCCCACCTCCTGCCATTCTGCCGCGACCGGGGGCACATGATCCGGCACCACCGCCGCCCATTCCGACCCCGGCCACCCCAGCATCCCGCCGAGAAGCCCCTTCTCGGGCCGCGTCTCCAGCAGCCATGCGCCGTCCGGCCTTCGGGCAAGATAGGCGACCCCGTGGCGCACCGGCTTGGCCGCTTTCGGCGCCTTGCGCGGCAGTTCGGCGGCGATCCCCTGCGCCCGCGCCGCGCAATCGGCCATCCAGGGACAGATCCCGCATGCAGGGCTGCGAGGCGTGCAGATGGTGGCGCCCAGATCCATCACGGCCTGCGCATAGTCGCCAGGTCGCTCCGTCGGCGTCAGCGTCTCCGCAAGCGAGGCCAGCTCTTTCTTCGCCCCTGGAAGAGGCGCCTCAACGGCGAAGACCCGCGCCATCACGCGCTCGACATTGCCGTCCACGACTGCCTCTGGCTGGTCGAAGGCAATCGCCGCGACGGCGGACGCGGTGTAGGGGCCGACGCCCGGCAGGGCGAGCAATCCCTCGCGCGTCTCAGGGAAGGAGCCGCCCAACTCGCCCGCTACCATGCGCGCGCATTTCAGCAGGTTCCGCGCCCGCGCGTAATAGCCTAGCCCCGCCCATTCTCCCATCACCTCCGCATCCTCGGCCGCGGCCAGGTCGCCAACGCTCGGCCAAAGCGCGGTGAACCGGCGGAAATATTCGCGAACCGCCGCCACCGTCGTCTGCTGTAGCATGACCTCGGACAGCCACACGCGGTAGGGATCGGGCCGCACCCCCGCCGCCCGCGCGGCGGGGCCGACCCGCCACGGCATCACGCGCGCGTGGGCGTCGTACCAGGCCAGCAGCTCTCCGGGATCGGGCGCGTCACGCATCTTTTATGGCCTCCCCTCGTATCTGGGCTTTCCCCGCCCGCGCCAACGCATAGATTGGCCGCGATGAACCAGAGCCAGACGCCATATCGTCGCAAGTTCCGCAAGGGCCCCGTCCGGGCCGCGACGCTGGTCGAACGCGACATCCGCCGCGTCGGCGAAAGCCGGGGCTTTGCGGTCTCGCGCCTTCTGACCCATTGGGAAGAGGTCGCCGGCCACGAGATGGCCGCAATCTGCCGCCCCGTGGACGTGTCCTTCTCGCGCGGGGGAATGGGTGCTACATTGACGGTTCTCACCACCGGCGCGCAGGCTCCGATGCTGCAGATGCAGGTCGAGACGCTGCGCCGCAAGGTAAACGCCTGCTACGGCTACGACGCGATCCGGCGCATCCACATCACTCAGACGGCACCCTCGGGCTTCGGCCCGCAGGCGCCCGCACGCACCGAGGTTGCAGCTCAGCCCGTCGACCCCGTTGCCCGGTCCGAGGCTGCCTCGGTCACCGATCCAGACCTGCGCGCCGCTCTTGAACGACTTGGCACAAACGTGCGCTCCGACCGATTCAGAAAGGGACATCCATGAACAAGATCACTTCCGTCGCCGCTGCGGCCGCAATCGTCGCAGGCGGAGCTTGGTACCTGCAGAGCTCCGGCCCCGAGACTTCCGGCATGACGCCCTTCGCCCCCGCCCAGGCGCAGGAAGCCGACACCGAGGCACAGGCCGAGGGCGAGGGCGAGGGCGAGGGCGAGGGCGAGACCGTCGAAATCCAGGAAATGTCCCTCGGCAACCCTGACGCCGACGTCCAGGTCATCGAATATGCCTCTTTCACCTGCCCGCACTGCGCCAATTTCGCCGAAACGGTCTATCCTGAGCTGAAGTCGAACTACATCGACAGCGGCCAGATCGAGTTCATTAACCGCGAGGTCTATTTTGACCGCTATGGCCTGTGGGCCGGGATGGTCGCACGCTGCGATCCCGACAAGTATTTCGGCATCGCCGACCTGATCTACGAGAAGCAGCGCGAATGGACGCAGGGCGAGCCCGCCGAAATCGCCGAGAACCTCAAGCGCCTCGGCAAGACGGCCGGTCTGTCGGAGGAGCAATTGGACAGTTGCCTGTCGGACGGCGCGAAGGCCGAAGCCCTCTACGCGACGTTCCAAGAGAACGCCGAGGCGGACGACGTGACCTCCACGCCGACCTTCATCATCAACGGCGAGAAGTATTCGAACATGGGCTACGACGAGTTCTCGTCAATCCTGGACGAAAAGCTCGCCGAGACCGACGAAGAGGGCTAAAGCCCCAACCCGGCCAGCCGCGCCTCCAGGGGCGCGGCATCGTCGATCTGAAGGCGCACAGGAAGCGTCAGGACGGACCGTCGGAAGGACGCGGGCAAACGCACCGCGTCCTTCTCCGTTGTGACAAGCTGCGCATTCGCCGCCGCCGCGTCCCGCGCCAACCGATCGAGCAGCGCCGGGACGAACGCTTGGTGGTCGTCCAGCGGAACCCGCGCGACCACGTTTGCGCCAAGGCTGTCCAGCGTCTCGAAGAACTTCGCCGGCCGCCCGATCCCGGCGAAGGCGAACACGCGCAGCCCCTCCCACGGCATCCCCGTCGGCAGCGGAGCAAGCCGCCCGGTCATCAGCGGCACCTCGACACGACTGCCCCAGGCGGCGCGAAACACCTCCTGCGCGGCAGGATCACCGATCGCCAACACCATGTCCGCCCGGGCGAGGCCGGTCGAGACAGGCTCTCGCAAGGGACCCGCGGGAAGAACACGGCCATTGCCGAAGCCGACCGCCGCATCCACGACGACGAGCGACAGATCCTTCTCGACCGCCGGGTTCTGGAACCCGTCATCCATCACCACGACCTCGGCCCCGTCGGCAACCGCAGCCTGCGCGGCGGCCGCACGATCGGGCGAGACATGGACCGGCGCAAACTGCGCCAGCAGAAGCGGCTCGTCCCCCACCTGGTCCGCACGGTGTCCCGCGGGATCGACCCGCACGACGCCGTTGACCCGCGCACCATACCCACGACTGATCACATGCGGCCGACGCCCTTTCGCCATGAGCCGCATCAGCAGGTCCATCACCGCCGGCGTCTTTCCTGTCCCGCCAACATTGATGTTCCCGACGCAGATCACCGGCACGTCCAGCCGCTTCCCGGTCCGCGCCACGCGCCGCGCCGTGCCGGCCGCATAGACCGCGCCAAGAGGCGTCAGCGCGCGTGCCGCGAATCCCGGCTTCTCTGGCGGAGCGGACCAGAAGCGCGGCGGTCTCATCAGGCCGGGATCCCGGCGAGCGTGTCATCCAGAAGCTCGACCAGATAGGCCGAGGCCTCGGCCCCCGCGCTGGTCGCCTGCCATCCTCGCGCGGCGCGCTTGGCAGCCTCCGCAGGGTTCAGGAACTTTTCGACTGCCTCGCCCAGGGCGTCGGCATCCCGCACGGTCCAGGTCGCGCTTACATCGCGCAGCGGTTCGAGGTCGGCCGCCTGCGCGCCCAGCCGCGGCCCATGGATCACCGCCGACCCGAGCGAGGCGGGAACCTGCGGGGACATCCCCGCCCCCTGTCCCAAAATCGAGCCGCCGAGGTAGGTGATCGGCGACAGCCGCAGCCACAATCCGGTCCGGCGTCCGGGTCGGCTTGCAACGACCTGCGTGTCCGCCTGGATCTGATTCGCGTTCTCGCACCAGCACCATTGCCACCCATCCGCATCCAGCCGCGTGTCGATCTTCGGGTCCGACGTGGACAGCACGAGCACAAGGCGATGCGCCATACGCGACGCCCTGCGGTGCGCCGCAAGAACGAGTGCCGTCTCTTCCGGCCCGGCATCCGCGGCGAACCAGACCGGGCGGGTCGCGAGCCGCTCGGACATGGCCTCCATCTCGGTGGCGTTCGTCGACGGCGGCACAGGTGTCTTCGAAAGCGGCCCCACGACTTCGAGCGTAGGGCCAATACGAGGATCAGGCGCCCGCGACAGAACTGCATCGAACCGGGACATCTCTTGCACCAGAGCGCTGGCTTGCCGCGCAGGATCCACGTCCGCGGCAAAAAGCGGGATTCCCCGGGACAAGGCCTCGGACCAGACCGCGGGGAAGGTGTCGCCCCCAGAGAAGATCGCGAGGTTCGGCGACCAGTGGTCGAGGAACGCGCGCGCGGCAGCCGTGGCATCGGGCGGCGGTGCCGCCGTCAAGTCCGGATGGCCGCCCTGCCCCGTCGTCACGAAGCGCAGGTCAGGATGCGTGCGACGCAGCCGCTCGAGCACGAAACGCACGCCTGCCGAAGATACGCCCGTCCCGAAATGCGCCCAGATCAGCCGCCCCTCGGGGCGCCCCGGCGGCGCCATCGCGGGACGCGGCCGCCGCGCCAGATCGCGCGCGGCCGCCAGGCGGTGGCGCAAGAGGGTCAGGGAAAAGCCCGCCATGGCGGTGGCTTACTCGCCGAGCTCCTCGGTGGCCGAGGCAGCGGCCTCTTCGTCGCGCAGGCGGTGAATATGGGCGATGTAGTAGCGCATATGGGCGTTATCGACGGTCTTCTGCGCCCAGGTCTTCCACGCGTCAAAGGCCGATTTGTAGTCGGGGAACATGCCCACGATGTGGATGTCGGACACGTCCTTGAAGACGTTGCGAGACGGTTCGACGAGCTCTCCGCCGAAAACGAGGTGCAGGCGCTGGGTCATGGGCATCTCCTTTACGCCACCGTGTATAACGACAGGCGTTCTTCCTCAATGCGCGGGGCGCAGCCGAACGCCCTTGGCTGGTCAGTCGATGCGCAGGGCGATGACGCCGCGCGTCAGTGGATCGAAGCCGCAGGTGTAGGACACGAGGCGAAGCCCGCCGTCCGGCTCGGCCACGCGGGCTCCATCCCCTGAATAAGCGATCGCCAGAGGCGCACCTGGATGCCAGGCGTACGCATCGAAGTTCTGCGAAGCATAGCCGGGAACCCATTGGAGGTGCTCTCCCCCTTGCCGCGTCATCTCTGCCCGGCACGCCAGCACGGCGGCATCGTGGTGCAAGTTACCCCAGCAGGAGAGTTGTTCTTCGCAGGCCACCGCCGCGCTGCCCGATGTCCCCTTGCTCCAGACGCTCGCGCTGGATGTTGCATTCGCGCTGGCCGCCCTGAGCAGCGGCGTGTCCGTCGCGACCTGAGACCAGAACGCCGCCACACACAGCAGTACCACCGCGGTCACGCGTGTAGCCGTGCGCCCGATCCGACGGCCTTCATCTTCGCAGATCGGGCAGGCCTTGATCCGCCCGGAGCGCATGTTGACACACGTCTTACAGGTTACCGTCCTCATGAACCCCTCTTCCGAACCCGGTTCGCAACGCCCGGATGTCTCAAAATTAACGGTCCGCCGATCGCTGTAAAGTTGAAGAGTGCGTGTCTCATTAAATCACGAGGCGTTAATGAAGCCAAATCGGAAGCAATGGTGAGGACAGGCGCCAACTGATCGCTATTCGGACCACTAGGTCATGTTGACAAACGGCGGAGCCAGAGGCGGATCGAAGTGATGTCGATGAATCCCGGGAAGCTCTCCGC